>DASQCM010000194.1:0-3691 GCA_035634675.1 Gaiellaceae bacterium | reverse complement strand
CGAGGTCGCACGCGAGGTCGTGGCTGGCGAGGCCGCGCTCGTTGCTCGCGCTCTCGCCTCGATCGTGGCGGTCGTCGACCCGGAGCTGATCGTTCTCGGGGGCGGGATCGGGCGCGCGCCGGGCTTCGCCGACGAGGTCGGTGCGGAGCTCGCGCGGCTGTCGCCGGTCGTCCCCGAAGTGCGGCCGAGCGCGCTCGGAGACGACGCAGTCGTCGACGGCTGCCTCGCCGTCGGCGGCGAGGAGCTCTGGGAGCGCGTCCTCAACTCGCGCGCCGGCGCCCGCAGCCGACTCTAGGACACGATGCGGTCGTCGCCGGGCGGCGTCCACTTCGCGTGGTGCCGCCGCGCCCATTCGACCCGGACGTCCCCGAGCGTGATGCCGCGGAGCGCGTGTCGCGTGGAGGGATGGATCAGTGCCAGATAGAGGTGACCGACGAGGAGCACGAGCGAGACATACATCAGGCCGTCGTGGAGGATGACCGTGCTCGCGAAGCGGAAGCGCGTGTCCTGCTCGCCGAACCAGAGCAGGAGCCCCGAGACGCCGAACAAGATGGTGAAGGCGGCGGTGAGGGCGGCGTTCACCTTCTGCCCTGCGTTGAACCTGCCCTGGGGGGCGCGGCGGCCACGCAACCAGCGCAGGTCGTCCTGGTCGTAGGTCTCGAGCTCGCGCGCCGTCGCGAGCAAGCGGCGCCCGCCGAGCAGCAGGACCAGCGCGAGCGCTCCCAGCCACCCGACGCCGCCCCAGAAGTGGATGCTCTGGATCAGCTGCCTGCGCGAGACGAGCACGGACAGTCGCGGCAGGTAGAGGATTAGCCCGGTCGCAAGCAGATAGAAGAAGCCGAGCGCGTTGACCCAGTGCAGCAGCCGCTCTACCGGCGAGAAGCGCTTCACGTAACCGGCCTTTTTCACGTCCCGTACCCGTTCGACCTGCCCACCCAGGCGTCCTGGTCGTAGCCGAGCTGCTCCCAGTAGCCGGGCTCTACCTGCGGGACGAGGTTGATTCCCTGCAGCCACTTGACGTTCTTGTACCCGTACATCTCCGGGATCACAAGGCGCACCGGCGCGCCGTGCTCGCGCGGCAGCGGCTTACCGTCCATTTCGTACGCGAGCATCACGTCCTGCAGCGAAGCCTGTTGGAGGGTCAGGGAGTCGACATACGGTTGCTCCATCGAGACGAACTCGAGCGCGTGAGCCGAAGCGAGCGGCCGGGCCGCCGCCAGAACATCGTGGAGGCGCACGCCGCCCCAGTGGACGTTCTTGACCGACCAGCCGGTGACGCAGTGGAAGTCCGAGACCTGCTCGACGCGCGGCAGCCGTAGCAGCGTTGCGTAGTCGAGCGACGTCGGTTGCTCGACGAGGCCGCCGATCTGCAGCCGCCAGGTCGCCTGGTCGAACACTGGCATGTGGCCCGAGATCGTGTAGATGCGCCAGCCGCCCGTGGGGAGGATCGGCGCGAGAGTCGAAGCGACCGGCGAGATGACGCCGGTGACGTGATCCCAGGCGGTCTTGCCCCAGAACAGGGAGGTGAGGCCGCCCGCCACCGTCGCGAGGAACACCCCGCGCCCGAAGCGGTGAGGCTGGTTGCGATGGTCGCTGGCGCGCGGGGGATCCATCTACATGTGAGCCATGCCGGCGAACAGTTTCCCGCGCAGCTCGCCTGGGTGGCTCTTCGTCGCGACCCAGACCCAGTAGCGGCCGGGCTTCGACTCGATGAGGCGGAGCGACTTCTTCGGGACCGTCGCGCAGCCCTTCGCGCTGTACATGTGGCCGAGGCGGGCGACGACCATCCCGCTCTTGTCGCGGATTGTCGCGGCGAGCGGGTGCATAAGGCTTAGTTCGAATTTCCAGCACAGCCGGTTTTGGGCCGCATGCGACTGGAGGTTGACAATGCCGTGCTCGCCCATGCCCGACAGGTGGGCGCCGAGCGTCGGGTGCATCTCCCCGGCAGAGACGACCGGGACGGCGGCGAGCGCCGCTGCGCCCACCACGGCGGCGGCGAGTCTCTTCGAGTGCATCCGTTCTCCTTCCGAGGCGGGGACTCCGATGCGCAAAAGCATCGGCCGCCCGGATTGCGGGCGGGTAAGCAGGCCATTACGGGTTTCTTAAATCGCGTCGGCTACTCGGGCGTTACGTACGCCGCGGTCAGGCCGCCGTCGACGACGAACGTCGCCGCGTTCACGTAGCTCGACTCGTCGCTCGCGAGGAACAGCGCCGCATTCACGATCTCGCGCGGCTGCGCCATCCGGCCCATCGGCAGGTGGACGAGCCGACGCTCGGCCGCGCCCGGCGTCTCTCCCCAGATCCGGAGCAGCAGCGGCGTCTCGACCGGGCCGGGGCACAGAGCGTTGACTCGTACGCCCTGCCGCGCGAACTGGACGCCGAGCTCCTTGCTCAGTGAGAGGACGGCGCCTTTCGAGGCCGTGTACGAGATCTGCGAGGTGGCCGCGCCGACCAGCGCGACGAAGGAGGCGACGTTGATCACGGACCCGCCTTCCCGCCTGAGCAGATAGGGGATGCCGTGCTTGCAGCAGAGGTAGACGCCGCGCGTGTTCACAGCCTGGACGCGCTCCCAGGCCTCGAGGTCGGTGTCGAGGATCGAGGCGTCGTCGGCGGGGGAGATGCCCGCGTTGTTGTAGAGGACGTCGATGCCGCCGAACCGCTCGGCGGCGGCGAGGTACATCCGCTGCACCGACTCCTCGTCCGAGACGTCCACCTGCACCGCGAGCCCGCCGACCTCGCTCGCGACCTTCTCCGCGGCGGCGCCGTCGACGTCGGCGACCGCGACCTGCGCGCCCTCCTCCGCAAAGAGGACGGCTGCATCGGCCCCCATCCCGCCGCCCGCGCCGGTGATCACGCAGACCTTTCCCTCGAGGCGCTTCATTCCGTCGAGTAGAACACGTTCTTGATCTCGCTGTACCCGGCAAGGCCGTGCATGCCCAACTCGCGGCCGAAGCCGCTTCGCTTGAAGCCGCCGAAGGGCGTCGAGACGCGGACCGAGGAGTTCGAGTTGATCGACAGGACCCCCGTCTCGATCGCCCTCGCCACCCGCAGGGCACGCGCGCCGTTCTCGGTCCAGATCGAGCCGGAGAGGCCGTAGTCGGAGTCGTTCGCGATCCGGATCGCCTCGGCCTCGTCGGCGAACGGGATCAGCGCCGCGACAGGCCCGAAGACCTCCTCGCGAGCGATCCGGTCGGCGGGTCGCGCCTCGACGAGCGTCGCCGGATACCAGTAGCCCTTGCCGTCAGGTACCTCGCCGCAGTACAGAGGCTCGCCGTCGACGAAGCTCGCGACCTGCTCTCGGTGCGCCGCGGAGACGAGCGGCCCCATCTCGGTCGCATCGTCCTCCGGGTCGCCGACCTTCACTCCGCGAGTGGCATCGACGAGCAGCTCGGCGAAGCGGTCGTAGACGCTCGCCTCGACGAGAATCCGCGAGCGCGCGCAGCAGTCCTGGCCCGCGTTGTCGAAGACGGCGTAGGGCGCCGCGGCGGCCGAGCGCTCGAGGTCGGCATCCGCGAAGACCACGTTGGCGGACTTGCCGCCGAGTTCGAGTGTCACGCGCTTGATCGTCCCGGCCGCGCCGCGCATCACCTCCTGCCCGACCTCGGTCGAGCCGGTGAAGCCGATCTTTGCGACGTCCGGATGCTCGACGAGCCTCGTCCCGACGACCGATCCCTTGCCCGGGAGGACGTTG
>DASQCM010000193.1:0-18191 GCA_035634675.1 Gaiellaceae bacterium | reverse complement strand
ACGGATAGAAGCCGGGCCGCCAGGTCGGGTACGACCAGCCCGAGGTGCCGACGTGGACGTCTACGGCGCCGTGCGGTCGTTCGCGACGAATGCCTCGTAGGTCACGGGCATCTTCTCCGCCAGGAACAACTCGACCGCCTCGGCGTAGCGGCGGATCTCGCGCTGCGCGGTCTCGGCGGCGCGCAGCGAGACGAAGTTCATCAGCGCCCGCGCGTTCACCGTCCAGAAGAACTCCGTGTACGCGCCGACCGGCAGCACGCAGCGCGCGACCTCCCGCGCGACGCCGGCCTCGACGAGCTCCTCGTAGGCCGCGTAGGCGGTGCGGTAGACGGCCTCGAACGTCTCGCGGGTCGACTCGGCGAGCTCCGGCTCGACAGTCTCGAAGGTGTAGGCGCCGGGCTTGCCGACCTGCGTGCGCACGTCCTCCGGCGCAGGGACGTAGAAGTCGTCGGTGGCCTTCGCGTACCGCATCGAGAACTCGTTGAACGAGCCGATCCGGTGCCGGAACCACTCCCGCGCGACGAAGATCGGGCAGCGGATGTGGAAGCGGAACGAGTTGTGCTCGAACGGGGTGCCGTGTCTCTCGCGCATGAGGAAGCGGATCAGCCCCTCGTCCGAGGCGTCCATCGCCTCCTTGTGGCGGGCGAACGAGACGCGCGCCGCGTTGACGACGGAGAGGTCGTCCGCCATGCATGCGTCCAGCCGGACGAATCCGTGGTCGAGGACGGGGCGGTGGTCGCCCGGGATCGCCGATTGTTCGGTCACTGCAGCCAAGGGGTGGTGAGGCTACGGCTCGAGCCGGATGGAGTTGAAGACTAGGCGGAAACGGGCCGCATCACCGTGGTGCCCGGCTCGCCACGGTGCGTTGGGCGCGTCACGACCCAGGTGTCGCTCTTGCGGAGCTTGTACGGCGCGTTGAGCGTCAGGGTCAGGGCCTGGGAGGAGCTCGCGACGCGAAACGCTCCGCACGGGGCCCACGGCTTGCCGTCGCGCACGAGGTAGACGTAGTAGTAGGCGTGCGGCGGCAGCGTGGGCAGGCCGGTGACGTTCAGCGTCATGGGCCAGTTCCCGGCCTGCGGCTTGAGGACCGCAAGCGTCGCGTGCGCGTGCGGCGCCTGCCGCGTCCCGGTGAGTTGGAGGGTCTTGGTGACGCCGATCGCGCTGCTGGTTCCTGCGTGCCGGCTGTTCGAGACGGCGTAGCCGGCCGCGAAGACGACCACGATCGACAGTGCCGCCGCGAGCAGGAGCAACCCGCGCCGCTTCACGACCCGTCGCCGCTGCATGCGCGCCACGCCTGGTTCGGACCCCGGCGCCTTCCGCAGCTTCGCCGTCAACTCCGGCGGCGGGCCTGCCTCGAGCAGCAACTCGTGCACGCGACGCAGCTGCTCGCGCTCCTCGCCGCTCGTCTCGCCGCCCACCAGCTCGTCGAAGCTCGGCTCGCGGTTCACAGCAACTCTCCTCCCAGGACCGACGCCAGCTTGGCCAGGCCGCTACGCGTCCGGGTCTTCACGGTCCCGAGCGGGAGGCCGAGATAGTCGGCCACCTCGCTCTGCGACAACCCGCTCCAGTAGGCGAGCTCGATCACCTCGCGCTCCCGAGGCTGGAGCTCCTCAAGGGCGCGGTGCACGTGCCAGGCCGTGTCCGACTCCTCCGCCTGCTGGGCCGGTCCCGCCTCGGAGGAGGCGAGCTCGGGAAGTTCGGCGCCCGCCGCAGGCCCGTTGCGGCGCAACCGGTCGACGATCGCGTTGCGAGCGACCGTGTACAGCCAGCCGCCGGCCGCACCGCGCTCCGGCCGGTACGTCGAGGCCGAGCGCCAGACGGCGGCAAAGGCCTCCTGGACCGCGTCCTCCGCATGGCCGCGGTCTCCCAGGCGCCGTAGGGCGAGGCCGAAGACCGGCCGCACGTACCGGCCGTAGAGCATCTCGAACGCAGCCTGGTCGCGCTCGGCCACGCGCGCGAGCAACTCCGCGTCAGAGGGGTCGGGTAAAGGCGCCGGAGGCGCGGGATTCGAGGGAACGGCGCGCAGGCGAGGCACGTCAAGGGCAATCTCCATGTCAGGACCGTTCTTACGCATCGCGTCCCGTCTCGGATTGCAGCACCGGTCCTGCCGTTGCGCAACCTCGTCCTAGTTCTGCGCCTCCGCGAACCGCCGTTCCACCTCGGGCCAGTTGACCACGTTCCACCACGCCTCGAGGTAGGCGGGCCGCTTGTTCTGGTACTTGAGGTAGTACGCGTGCTCCCAGACGTCTATTCCCAGAATCGGGAAGTCGCTCTGCATGATCGGCGAGTCCTGGTTGGCCGTGGAGTAGAGGGAGAGGCCTGTGCCGTCCCAGACGAGCCACGTCCAGCCGCTGCCGAACCGCTTCACGCCGCCGTCGTTGATCGAGGTCTTCAGTTCGTCGAACGAGCCGAACGTGTCCTCGATCGCGGAGCGGAGGGCGCCGCCGGGCTCGCCGCCGCCGTCCGGTCCCATGATCTGCCAGAACATCGAGTGGTTGGCATGGCCGCCGGCGTTGTTCCGCACCGCCGTCCGCTTGTCCTCGGGCATCGCGTCGACGCTCGACAGCACGGTCTCGATCGAGGCGTCCGCCCACTCGGTCCCCTCGAGCGCGGCGTTCGCGTTCGTGACGTAGGCACCGTGGTGGAGGTCGTGGTGGATGCGCATCGTCTCCGCATCGATATGCGGCTCGAGCGCGTCGTACGCATAGGGCAGGTCAGGTAGTACGAAGGCCATCTCGTCGGCTCCTTTCAGCTCCTCCCGTTTCCGCGACGGAGGATATGCTCCGCGGTCGTGTCCACGCTCGTGTACAGGTTCGAAGAGATCGCGCCGCGGCCGCTACGCACGGAAGTGCTGGAGCTGGACGGGATCTCCCGCGCCTCCGTGGAGGCCCATTACAAGCTGTACGAGGGATACGTCGGGAAGCGGAACGAGATCCTGGGGAAGCTCGCCGAGGTGGATCTTTCCGCTGCTAATCAGGTTTTCTCCGAGCTCCGGGCGCTGAAAGTGGACCTCTCGTTCGCCGTCGGCGGGATCAAGAACCACGAGCTCTACTTCGGCCACCTCGGCGGCGGCGGTGGAGCGCCGGACGGCGCGTTCGGCGACCTCGTCGCGCGCAACTTCGGCTCGGCCGACGCGTGGCGCGCCGACCTCAAGGCGACCGGCATGGCCGGGCGCGGCTGGGCGTGGACGGCGTTCGACTGGGACGAGGGCCGGCTCTTCAACTACGTCGGCGATGCGCAGAACACGTTCCCGGTCTGGAACGCGACGCCTCTCGTCGCGCTCGACGTCTACGAGCACGCGTACTTCCTCGACTACCAGACCGACCGCGCCTCCTACATCGAGGCGTTCTTCGCCAACCTCGACTGGGACGTCGTGAACGGCTGGGTCGAGCAGTACGGCATCCCGACGTAGGGAGCCGATCGCGTGGTCACCGCCGCGTTCGTCGTCGCCGGGTACCTGTCCGGCTCGCTGACGTGGGGCTACTGGCTCGTGCGGATCTTCCGCGGCGAGGACATCCGGACGAAGGGCAGCGGCAACGTCGGCGCGTCGAACGTGTGGCGGGTCTACGGGCCGCGGCTCGGGCTGCCGGCGGTCATCCTCGACACGGCGAAGGGGTTCGTGCCGGCGTTCGCCGCGACGATGGTCGTCGGCCACGGCACCGGGGTGCTCGCGGGCGCGGCCGCGATGCTCGGGCACTGGCGCCCGATCTTCCTCGGCTTCCAGAAGGGCGGGAAGATGGTGGCGACGGCCGGCGGCGCCTTCCTCGGCGTCGCGCCGCTTGTCGGGGCGGCCGGTGCCGGCGTTTGGCTCCTCGTCTTCGGCCTGACGCGCTACGCATCCGTCGCCTCGATCACGGCCGCGTCGTCGCTCGCACTCTGGGCGTGGCTGTTCGGCTACCCGTGGCCGGTGATCGCGTTCGGCGCGGCGGCAGGCGTGGGCGTCGCGTTCCTCCACCGCGCGAACATCGCGCGCCTCGCGCGGGGGCAGGAGCACCGCTTCGAGCTGCGGCGGCGGACCGCGTCCGACGCGGTTCCGCCCCCGAGCCCTCCTTCTTAGATCCCTAGATCTGTGGGCGGTCAGGGTGACGGGCGTTCAGGGCGCGAAGGCCGCCGGCGCCTCCGAGCACGCGCGCTTTTTGGCCCGATTTACGTCCTGAGCCAATCCCTGAGATCGGTATGCGCGGCGGGGCCGTGTCCGGCACCTTTCAGCTCGGCGCGCAGCTCCCCGGCGGTCCCGTGGCGCTCGGCAACGACCTCGTGGGCGTGGATCGTCTCGAAGTTGACCTGGCGCGAGAGGACGAAGTCGCCGTCCTCGAGCCGTGGCAGCTCGTCGAGGGTGTTCCTGAGGGCGACGCGTACCGAGTCCTCGACGAAACGGGGCTGGAGGTGCGCGTGCTCGACGACGAACAGCTCGTCGGGCCGCTTCAGGAGCTCGTAGATCGGCGAGCTCATCGAGCCCTCCACGATCTCGACGAGCCGCTCCGCGTTGAGCCGCTCGGCGGTGCCGACGAGAAGCGTGCCGCGGCCGCGCTGGTTGTGCGTGGCGAGCGGGACGAGCTCGAGGATGCGCTCGACGTCGACGTCGTCGAAGCCGGCCTCGAGCAGCCGGTCGGTGGCGGCCCCTCGCACGAGCCCTTGCGCGCACGGGCACGCGTTGATCCCGGTCGCCTCGACGCCGACGATGCGGCGTACCCGCTCGCGCGAGGCGGCGGCGATTCCGATCAGCGAGACCATCTCCTGCGTCGCCAGCTTCGTGATGGGCGTGCGCCGCTCGTACGGGTAGCGCGCCACGATCCGCACCTCGGCCAGCAACGCCTCCTGCCGGTCGACCACCCGGCGCGCGACATGCTCGGCGAGGTCCTCGACGAGGAACGCGTCGTCGTCGACGACGCCCTCCACGGCCTCCTCGAACAGCTCGGGGAAGCGGGACATGTGGACGCCCTTGCGGCGCGGGTCCAGGTCGACGGTGCAGTCGATCGTCGCGGCGATGAGCTTCTCGGCGCGGCCGTGGCCGATCCGAACGGCCTTCTGCACGCCGGTCACGCCGACGCTCGAGAGGCCGAGCGCGACCTCCGGCGCGGCCGCCTGCAGGTCGGGCGTCTCGGTGCGCTCCATCCGGCTAGGTTAGACCCGTGAGCGACGACGACGCGTTCGCACGGCTGGTCTCGCTCGCGTGCCACGACCTGCGCACGCCGCTCGCCACCGTGCACGGCTTCGCGACGACGCTGGCGCGAGGCGGGCTCGAGCCTCCGGGCGACCGCTATGTCGAGATGATCGAAGCCGCGTCGGCGCAGCTCGCGGAGCTGATCGACGAGCTTTCCCTCGCGTCCCGGATCGAGTCGGGCCGTTACGAGCCGACCCTGCGCGAGGCGGACACGCTCGAGCTTGCGCAAGCGGCGGCAGCCCGGCTCGGCGAGGATCGCGTGCAGGTCTCGGGCTCAGGAGCGGCGATCGAGACGGATGGGGACGCCCTCGAGCGCGGGCTCGCGGCGCTGTTCCAGTCGGCGCTCCGCCACGGCGGCCTCGACGGCGTCGAGGTGGAGGTCAACGGCGTCGATGTCCGGCTTTCACGGGTAACCGCGGCGTCCGCGCCGGTCGTGCTCGGCGAAGACCTGCGCGACCTCGGCGCCGCGGTCGCCGCGCGGCTCGTCGCGCGCCTCGGCGGCTCGCTCTCGGTCGAGGGTGAGACTCTGGCGATCCGGCTCGCCTAGACCGCTGCGAGCACAGGAGCCGCCAGCTCGTGACAGCTGCGGCAGCGCGCCTCGTACTGCTCGAGCGCGCCAACGACGATCGTCGCCCCGTCTGCCGTGGCCGGCGAGCCGTCGACCAACCGCTGAGTCATCGTGGCCGGGCCGCCGCAACGGTGGCAGACCGCCTGGAGCTTGTCGACGAGCTCGGCGCGGCAGAGAAGCTCGGGCATCGCGCCGAACGGGAAGCCGCGGAAGTCCTGGTCGAGCCCGCACGCGACGATGCGCAGCCCGTGCTCGACGAGGCCGTCGAGGACGAGCACAATTTCCGGCTGGAAGAACTGGACCTCGTCGACCCCCACGACGTCGTAGCCCTCGACGAGACCGGGGATGTCCGCCGGGTCGTCGACGGCGACGGCGCGCATCCGGGCTCCCGCGTGGCTGACGACGTGGGCGATGTCGTAGCGGTCGTCGAGCTGCGGCTTGACGATCAGTGCCCGCTGGCCGGCGATCTCCGCCCGCCGCAGGCGGCGGATGAGCTCCTCGCTCTTGCCGCTGAACATCGGTCCGCACACGACCTCGAGCCAGCCGCCGCGGTTCGGGAACAGCCTGATCACGTCGCCGACCCTAAAGAGCCGGTCGGCTGACTACGTGCTCGCAGCCTTCGAGTGCTCGAACTCGTACTGCGACAGGCGGCGGAGGCTGACGATCCCGAGCAGCCGGCCGTCCTTGCAGACGGGGAGGTGGCGGAAGTTCTTCTCGAACATCATCTTCGCCGCGTCCTCGACCGTCGTCTCGGGCTCGATCGTGATCACGCTCTCGGTCATCCACTGCCGCACCCGCGCCTCGGCGGCTCGCGCGCGTTGCGCCACGGCCCGGAGGATGTCGCGCTCGGTGACGATGCCGGTGAGCCGCACCATGTCCTCCATCACGACGACGGCGCCGACGCCCGCGTCCATCATCTTCTCCGCGGCCTCGCCGATGGAGGCCGTCGGATCGACGGTGAGGACGTTGGTGGTCATGACCTCGGCGACGGTTGCCATGGGCCGGAGCCTAACGTCTCGAGTGAAGAACGGCTCTCCCTTGACCTCGCCTCGCTGGACGAATCCGAGGCGATGAGCCAGCGCGATCGATCGCACGTTCTCCGGATGAATCAGCAGGGTCGCGAAGGCGTGCTCTGTGTCTCTTTGGAGGTGTTGGAGCAGGAGCTCGACAGCGCGCGAGGCGTAGCCGTTGCCGCGCGCCGCTGCGAAGAGGTAGTAGCCGATGTTCACCTCGCCGGGCTCGAGCCAGTCGTGCTCGAGGTCGTAGTCCACCCAGCCGACCAGCTGATCGTCGACCCAGACGCACGCGACGGGAGCGGGGGCGTCGGATCCCGGGCCGAGCCACTTGAAGAACTCGCCGTCTCGTCCCTCTACGAACGCCTGTGCGTCGCCGGGCCGTGGCGCCCGCAGCGTCACGACGCCGTCTGTCGCGATCACCGCAGCAGCCGCGAGAGCCTCCTGTCCTTGAGTACGCGGCCGCCGGTCTGGCACTCCGGGCAGTAGTAGATCGTGTGCTCCTCGAAGTCGACCTGCGCCAGCGGCGTGCCGCAGACGTGGCACGGCTCCCCGAGGCGCCGATGGACTCGGTAGGTCTTCTCGTCGGAGGCGCCTCGCTCGCGCAGCTCGAGACCTCGCTCGAGCTCGTCGTCGATCGCTGCGGCGAGGCGTGCAATCTCCTCGTCGTCGAGGTCGGCCGAGAGCGCGTACGGCGACAGCTTCGCCGTGTGGAGGATCTCGTTCGCCCACGCGCGGCCGATCCCGGCGATCAGGCGCTGGTCGCGGAGGAGCGCATGGAGGCGGCGTGACTCGCCGTGGACGATCTGGCCGAGCCGCTCCGGCCCGAGCGCGAGCGCCTCTGGGCCGAGGTGCGCGAGCTCGGCTTCCGCCGCCTCGGGCGTCAGCAGCCAGACGCCTGCGCGCTTCTTCTTGCCTCCTTCCGTGAGCACGAGCTGGCCGCCACCTTCGAACTCGAGGCGGAAGGCGGGCGACTTGGGCGCTGCCTTTCCTGCGGGGACGTAACGGAGTCGGCCCGCGGTCATGAGGTGCACGAGCAGGACGAGCTCGCCGTCGTCGGTGGGGAAGAGGAGACGCTTTCCGCGGCGCTCGGCTCCGCTCAATCGTCGCCCCTCGAGCGCCGCGATCGGCGGGTCGAACGTCTTCAGCGTGGCGATGTGTGCGGGACCGGCCTTCGCGACGGGAAACGCGGCAACGGGCTCGTCGAGCTGGCGTCGCCACGCCTCCATCTCGGGCAGCTCGGGCATTGCCGCGAACGGTACCGCCGCCTCCATAGGCTCCCGGCGTGGCCGAGCCAATCCTCGTCGAGGTGCGACGGAACGGGCTGGCCGAGGCAGTGCATTGCGTCGACGCCGTCGCAGTCCGTGGCCGAGAGGTGATCGAGGCCGCCGGCGACCCTTCGCTCACGTGCTTCATGCGCTCCTCGTCGAAGCCGCTCCAGGCGCTTCCGCTCGTGCGCGTCCACGACGACCTCCCGGACGACGAGCTCGCGATCGCCTGCGCTTCGCACCACGACACGCCAGAGCAGGTCGCGGCCGTGCGCGCACTGCTCGCCCGCGCGGACGCGACGGAGGACGACCTCGAGCTCGGGCCACAGGAGGGCCGGCCGCCGGAGCGGATCCACAACAACTGCTCCGGCAACCACGCCGGGATGCTCGCCCTCTGCCGCGCCAACGGCTGGCCGACTCAGGGCTATCGACTCCCGGACCATCCTGTCCAGCACGCCTGCCGGGACGCGCATATAGAAGCAGCCGAGGTCGAGCCCGACGAGCTGGCCACCGGAACCGACGGCTGCGGCATCGTCACGTTCGCCCTCACGCTCGAGCGCATGGCGCGCGCGTTCTCGCGCCTCGAGTCGCTGCGGGGAGGCGCACGGATCGCGGCCGCGATCCGAGCACGCCCGGATCTCGTCGGCGGCCCCAATGGCGCCGACTACCTGCTGATGCGCGCGGCGCCCGGCTGGCTCGCGAAGGGAGGCGCCGAGGGGCTCATCTGCGCGGCAGGCCCCGGCGGTCTGGGCCTCGCTCTCAAGACCGAGGACGGCGCAAGCCGCACGCACGGACCGGCGCTTGCGGCGTTCCTCGGCCGGCTCGGTGCCGACGTGCCCGAGCTCGCGGAGCGGCCGCTGCTCAACACCCGCGGCGAGCGGATCGGCGAGATCGTCGTGCGCTAGAAGTCCATCGCCGCACCTCGAGGGCGCTTTCACCACCGAGCGCCGAGCTGTTGACAAGTTCTTTACGAATTGCCAAACCGTGACTAGTATCCGCCTCGCGCTTGAGGGAGGAGGACCGGGCGTTACCGGCGGGGAGCCGGACGCGGTTCGGTTGTAGTAGTGCCGTCGTGCAACCACTAGGCCGGGGAGGTTCGGGACGTGCTCACCGTCGACATCGCGCTTCCTGACGTCGAGGAGCTGCACAAGCTCGTCGCCGACGGGAAGGAGAAAGGCTTTCTCTCCTACGACGAGATCGTCACCGGGCTCGAGGAAGTCGATCTCACGAAGGAGCAGGTCGAGGACTTCTACACCTACCTCGTCGAGCACGGCGTCGACCTGGTCGAAGGGGAGCAGCACAAGGCGCCGCCGCACGAGCAGCCGCCGCCCGAGGACGAGAAGGCGGCCACCGTCCCGAAGCTCGACCTCACGGTCGAGCCCTCGCTCGACTCGCTCCGCCTCTACCTGCGCGAGATCGGCAAGGTGCAGCTCCTGACGGCCGACCAGGAGGTGACGCTCGCCAAGCGGATCGAGCGCGGCGACATGCGCGCCAAGACGGCCATGATCGAGGCGAACCTTCGCCTCGTCGTCTCGGTCGCGAAGGGCTATCTCGGCCGCGGGCTCTCGTTCCTCGACCTGATCCAGGAGGGCTCGCTGGGCCTGATCCGCGCGGTGGAGAAGTTCGACTACCGCAAGGGCTACAAGTTCTCGACCTACGCCACGTGGTGGATCCGCCAGGCGGTCACGCGTGCCATCGCCGACAAGGCGCGCACGATCCGGATCCCGGTCCACATGGTCGAGAAGCTGAACAAGGTCGTGCACATCGAGCGCCAGCTCGTGCAGCGGCTCGGGCGCGAGCCGAGCCCGGAGGAGATCGCCGAGGAGCTCGAGATCACGACCGAGGAGGTGCGCGAGATCCTCCGCATGTCGCAGCTTCCCATCTCGCTCGAGAAGCCGATCGGCGAGGAAGAGGACTCGTCACTCGGGGACTTCGTCGAGGACGAGGCGGCGGAGTCGCCGTTCGACACGGCCCAGCTGCTGCTCCGGCGCGAGGACGTCGTCAACGCGCTCAACGCCCTCCCGCGGCGCGAGCGCGAGGTGATCGAGCTCCGCTACGGGCTGCTCGGCGGAGAGCCGCGGACGCTCGAGGAGGTCGGCCGCGCGTTCGGCGTGACCCGCGAGCGGATCCGCCAGATCGAGAACAACACGCTGAAGAAGCTCGAGCACCTGCCCGAGGCGCAGGCGCTCCGCGACGCCGTCTCGTAGCTAGGAGTCGGTGTCCCGGCTGAGGCCGGCGTCGGCCACGCGCTGCAGCGGCACGAAGAGCTTGCAGTGCGGGCACTTGAAGCCCTGGTAGCGGGCTGCGCGGCCTCCTTCGAACGGCTCCGCGTCGAACGTCTTGTGGCAATGCGGGCACACGACCTCGAAGCTCCCCTGTTGCTCGACCCCGCCCACGGGATGCGTGTACCCAGCGCGGGCCATCGTCACGCATCGGGGCCCCACCTGGGGTTCCGTCCGATGCTGCTCGTAGCGTTTCGCGCGTGGACGAGAGCCTCCTGCGCCGGAGCGTCGCGGAGTTCATCGGCACCTTCACGCTGATCTTTATCGGCGGCGGCGCCGGCATCATCAGCCACTCGGACATCGTCGCGGTCGCGCTGGCGAACGGCCTCGCGATCGGGATCATGGTCTCGAATCTCGGCCACATCTCGGGTGGCCACTTCAATCCGGCGATCACCCTGGGCTTCGTCGCGACGCGCCGGATTGCGCCCGCTCTTGCCGCCGTCTACTGGGCGGCCCAGCTCCTCGGGGCGGTCGCGGCCGCGTTCATCCTCCGCTACCTCTTCACGAAGCTCGCCGTCGCGGTCTTCGCGGCACCTGCGCCGCACATCGCAGACGGGAAAGCGGTCCTGCTCGAGGCGATCATGACCTTCTTCCTCGTCTGGGCCGTCTGGGCGACCGCCGTCGACGTGCGGGGCGCCTTCAAGGCGATTGCCGGCCTCGCGATCGGCCTCACGATCACCATGGACGTCTTCGTCGGCGGCCCGGTCACCGGTGCGGCGATGAACCCGGCGCGCGCATTCGGCCCCGAGCTCGCCGGCAACACGTGGACGGGCTGGTGGATCTACTGGGTCGGCCCGATCGTCGGCGGCCTCGTCGCCTGCCTCGTCTACGAGTACCTCTATCTCAAGCCGCTCGCGCCGAGCGTCGTCGGGACGCCGGAATCCGGCGTCGACGAGCCCCGCCCCGGCGAGACCGCCTCTTCCTAGTTACTCGGCCAGCCGTGCGCTGACGGCGACGTCGGCGCCCGCGCGCTTGAGCAGCGCAGAGAAGGGACACTCCTCGTCGGCCTGCGCGCGCGCAGCCTGAAGCGCCGCATCGTCGAGCCCGTCCACCCGAGCGACGATCTCGACCCGCGAGCCGACGATCTGGTGGCCCTGGCCCTCCACCTCGTCCATCACGATCGTGCAGATCGTGTCGAGCCGACCGGGCGGCGTCCCCGCCGAGGTAAGCACGCCCGCCATGGACATCGTGATGCATCCTCCGTGCGCCGCGGCCAATAGCTCCTCGGGACTCGTCTTGCCTCCGGACTCGCCAATGCGGGACGGGAGAGAGTAGGGCAGGCGCGTGAAGGCGCTGCTCGCCGCGTCGATGACCCCGGCGCCGCGGGCGAGGTTGCCGTCCCAGCCGACGTGCGCGGTGCGTTCGATGTGCGGCATCTACGAAGTCAGGCGGCGGGGACGACGGCAGGAGTGCCGTCGGGATAGTAGGCCTCGGCAGGCGAGCCCGCGGGCCGGAACACGCCGAGCACGTGCATCTCCCCGGGGCCGTGGTTCTCGAGGCAGTGGACGAGCCCGGAGGGCAGGTGGACGCTCGAGCCCGGGCGGAGCGGGACGCTCTCGCCGTTCACGTGGAAGGCGCCCTCGCCATCGAGGACGTACACGACCTCGTCGTAGCGGTGGTAGTGGTCGGGCGCGCGGCCGGCCGGAATGTGCCCGACGAACTGGGTCACAGAGGCGCAGCCGTTCTCCGGCTGTGCGAGCAGAGTGAACTCGCGCCCGGCCGTGGCAGCCCCCCGTTGGCCGCCCGCGATCACAGAATGGCTCGAGCTCGCCGGCAGCGGTTCCTCGACGAGCACCGAGAGAACGCGCAGGTTGTTGGCGGAGTCGACCCGCCACGGCGTCCCGCGGGCGACGAACATCCCGGTTCCTGGCTCGAACGCGTGCGTCTCGTCGCCGACCGTCACGACTCCGCTTCCCGCTAGGACGTAGAGCACCTCGTCGCGCTCGTCGTCACCGCGTTCCTCGCCGCCGTTGTCGAAGCGGAGGATGCGCTGCCGGAACTCCGGAACAGTGAAGAGCGCCGTCTCCGGCGCCCCCGAGCCCTGTTCCACCTGGATGCAGTACTGCACGACCAAGGCCACCCTATACCGCCGATCCTCTTCCGATGAAGTTCAAGGCGGAGTAAAGTCGCAGGCCAAGTCTTCGCGCCGACGCAAACCTCGGCCGTGGGCGCGCGTCTAAACGGGCACAGTACGTTCCCAAAGGAGGGCATGAATGTTGAAGCGAGTTGGAGCACTGGCGGTGATTGCGACAGCGTTCGCGGTAGCTGTCTCGACCACCGCGTGGGGCTCGTCCAAGGCGCCGGCCAAGTCGGCGGCGGCGACGAAGACCGTCAACTGCGGCAAGGTCCGCACGATCGGCATCGCCGCTCCGCTTACCGGACCTGCCTCGTCCATCGGAGTGCAGCAGCTCCACTGGGCGCAGTACTTCGTCAAGCGCTGGAACAAGGCCAAGGCGAACAAGAACCAGCAGATCAAGCTCATCCAGGGCGACACCCAGCTGGGCGTTGATACTGCGTTCGCCGTCAAGGTCGCGAACTCGTTCTCGTCGAACTCGAAGGTGCTCGCGGTCGTAGGCCCGGCCGGCAGCCAGGAGGTCGTCGCCTCGACGAAGACCTACAAGGGCGGCGGTCTCGCCTGGGTCTCCGGGTCGGCTACCCGCACCACGCTGACCGATGGCCACACCGACGGCAACAGGATCGGGTACTTCTTCCGCGTCGTGCCGAACGACAGCGTCCAGGGTCCCACGGTCGCCAACTACATGATCAACAAGCTGAAGTGGAAGCGCGTCTACATCATCGACGACCAGGAGACTTACTCCCAGGGCCTCGCCGACGGCGTGCAGAAGATCCTGCAGAACAAGGGCGTGTCGGTCACGCGGAACTCGATCAGCCAGACGGCGTCGGACTTCTCGTCCGTGATCGCGAAGATCCCCGGTAACACCCAGGGCGTCTACATCCCGTGGCAGCTTGCTCCGCAGGCCCAGGCCTTCGGCCAGCAGCTCAAGGCCGCAGGCAAGTCCAGCATCAAGCTGTTCGGCTCGGACGGCCTCTTCTCGCCGGACTGGAAGATCGGCGGCTCGTACGACTCGTTCTTCCCGGTCAACACGAACGACCCGGTCGTGAAGGCGTTCGCGAATGCGCACGGTGGGGACGGCCAGTACTTCGGCGCCCCGTCGTACGTCGCTGCGCAGGTCGAAGCGAACGCGATCACCTCGGCCTGCAAGGCCGGGCACGGCAAGACCTCGCGTGCCGCGGTCCGCAAGCTGATCGCGAAGACGAAGCTCAAGAGCTCGATCCTCGGCTTCGGCGTCTCCTTCTCGAAGGGCGGAGACCTGAAGGGCGGCGGATTCGGCGTCTACCAGATCCAGAGCAACGGATCGTTCAAGCGGATCGGCTAGCAAGCCAGTACCAACCGAGGAGCGGCGCGCGGCCCATAACCTGGGCCGCATGCCGCTCCTCGTAGCATCAGGAACGACGTGATCGCGACCCCTTCACCCCGGCTCGGCAGGCTCGGCAGCCTCGGCGGCGAGCACCGGCACCGGCTCGGCAGCTTCGGCGGCCTCGGCATCGCGCTGGTGGCCTGGGCGCTGTACGCGGTCTACTTCGGGCCGACCCAGGGCTGGACGTTCTTCTTCCAGCTCACGGTCAACGGGATCATCCTCGGCAGCATCTACGCGCTGATCGCGCTCGGGTACTCGATGGTCTACGGGATCCTGAAGCTGCTCAACTTCGCGCACGGCGACGTCTACATGATCGGCTCGTTCATCGGGTTCGGCATCCTGACGCTGCTCGGCGGCGCGCTGAGCCCGGCCATCCCGGTCGTGCTACTCGTGCTCATCATGTTCGTGGCGGCGATGCTGGGCTCAGGCGTCCTGGGCGTCGCGATCGAGCGGTTCGCGTATCGGCCTCTGCGCAATGCCCCACGAATCGCGCCCCTGATCTCGGCCCTCGGCGTCGCGTTCTTCCTCGAGAACTCCGCGTTGCTTCTCTTCGGGGCGCAGTACCGCAACTACGACGGTTACGACCTGATCAGCTACAACGGCATCCACATCGGCGGGGTGACCGGCATCTTCGTCTCGTACCTCGGCGTGATCGTCATCTCCACCGCCGTGGTGCTGATGGTCGCCCTTGTCTGTCTCGTTCGCTTCACGCGATTCGGCAAGGCCATGCGGGCCGTCTCGTTTGACCGCGAAGCGGCCGCGATGATGGGGATCGACACAGACCGCGTCATCGCCAAGACCTTTTTCGCCGGCTCGGCGCTGGCGGGAGCCGCGGGCGTCATGTTCGGCCTCCTCTTCAGCCAGATCTACTACCTGATCGGCTTCCTCGCGGGGCTGAAGGGCTTCACGGCGGCGGTGGTGGGCGGGATCGGGAGCATTCCCGGCGCCATGCTCGGCGGCCTCCTCGTGGGCATGGTCGAGTCGTGGGCTCAGGGCTACCTCAACGGGAACGTTGCGGACCTCGTCGTGTTCGGGATCCTGATCGCGTTCATGCTCGTCCGGCCGACGGGCCTCCTCGGGTCACCGGCGCTGCAGAAGGTCTAGGCGATGGCCGAGGCGACCCCACCCCCCGCCGACACGCCGGCTCCGGCGACGGGTCAGATCGGCGTCGACAGCTGGGTCTCGGAGTCGGGCGAGCGGCAGCAGCGGTACACGGGCCCCTGGGGGCAGGTCGCCCGCGTCTGGGACCGGTTGCCACCGGCCGGCAAGCTCGCGCTGATCACGCCGGCGATCCTCGTGCCGTTCATCCCGTTCGTCAGCACCGGGAACCTCTTCAACTACGGCATCTTCATCCTGATCTATGCGCTGCTGGCGCTCGGGCTGAACGTCGTAGTCGGGTTCGCCGGCCTCCTCGATCTCGGCTACGTCGCGTTCTTCGGCTTCGGCGCCTATACGTACGCGTTCCTCTCGGGCACCCACTCCGAGAAGGGGCATGTCTACACGCACCACTGGCCCGCGGAGCTCGCGATTCCGGTGGCGGTCGTCGTCTGTGGAGTGCTCGGCGTGTTCCTCGGCTCGACTTCGAGGCGGCTTCTGGGCGACTACCTCGCAATCGTCACACTCTTCTTCGGCCAGGCATTCGTGGTCTTCACCAACGCGGCAGATCCGTACGGGATCACGAACGGCTCCAACGGGCTCGCCAACATCGACCCGCTGAGGTTCTCCTTCTTCGGCCACAGCGTCACGATCGCCTCGGTGCGCGGCTACTACTGGTTCCTCTTCGGGTGCGTGGTCCTGGTACTCATCCTGCTTCACCTTCTGAGCGAGTCACGCACCGGCCGCGCGTGGAAGGCGTCCCGGGAGGATCCTCTGGCCGCGGAGCTGATGGGCATGCCGGTCAACCGGCTGAAGATCATGGCGTTCGCGTTGGGCGCGATGATCGCCGGGCTGGCGGGAACGACCTTCGCCGCGGCGCAGACCGGCGCCTTCCCCCAGAACTTCAGCACGCAGGTGCTGATCCTGATCTATGCCGTCGTGATCCTCGGCGGCGCCGGGAGCTTGACGGGGATGCTCGTCGGCGCGGCGGTCATCATCGCGTCGAACCAGGTGCTCGACTCGACGTCGCCGCCTCAACTGCAGCGCGTCCTGTTCTATCTCGCGCTCATCGTCGGGTTCTGCTGGCTGTTCCGGAAGTCGTGGAAGCAGCTCGTGACCGTGATCGTGCTCACCGTCGGCCTCGGGTTCGCGGTGCACGCCATCGCCGCCGAGTGGTGGCCGCGAGGAGTGCATGGCGCCGTCACGTCCGGCGGCTTCCTGACCGGCGCCATCAAGCAATGGGTCCTGCTGCCGGTCGATTCGACCCGCATCGCCGACTACGCCTACCTGCTGGCGATCGTCCTCGCCGTCGCGCTCACCCAGCTCAAGGGATGGTGGCGCGTCGCGATCGCGCCCTTCCTGTTCGTCATCACGGTGTTCGTCTGGGAGAACCTCCTGATCGTGCAGCCCGCGGTCACGCGTTACGTGCTGTTCGGCGCGCTGTTGATCGCGCTTATGGCGGCCCGGCCGCAGGGGCTGTTCGGGACGGCGAGGGTGGAGATCGTCTGATGCCCCTGCTCGAGCTCAAGGGCGTCTCGAAGGCCTTCGGCGGTCTGCAGGTGATCGCCGATCTCGACTTCCACGTCGACGAGAACGAGATCGTCAGCGTGATCGGGCCGAACGGAGCGGGCAAGACGACGCTCTTCAACCTCGTGACGGGCGTCTATCCGCCCGACGGGGGCGAGATCGAATTCGAGGGGCAGAGCCTGGTCGGGCTTGCGCCGCACAAGATCACCACTCGCGGTGTAGCGCGGACGTTCCAGACGCTTCGACTGTTCCTGAACATGACGGTCAAGGAGAACGTGATGGCAGCGGCCTACGGCCACACGAAGGCCGGCGTGATCCGGTCCGTGCTTCGCACCCCGGGCATGCGGCGCGAGGAGCGGGAGATCAGCGCGCTCGCGGAGGAGCGCCTCTCCTTCTTCGGCCAGCGCCTCATGGGCTACCGCTGGAACCAGCCCGCCTACAGCCTCTCGTACGCGAACCGGAGGCGCCTCGAGATCGCGCGGGCGATGGCGACGAACGCCCGGTTGCTGCTGCTCGACGAGCCGGCCGCGGGAATGAACCCGGTCGAGACGCACGAGATCACGGAGCTGATCGCGAAGCTTCGTGACGAAGCCGGCTACACGATCCTGGTCATCGAGCACGACATGCACGTCGTCGAGGGGATCTCCGACCGGGTGGTCGCGCTCGACCACGGCGTGAAGATCGCGGAGGGGAGCTTCGAGACCGTGGCGACCGATCCCCGTGTCGTCGAGGCGTACCTCGGGGCGAGCGCTACGGTGACGAAGTGAGCGGCAACGGAGCCGGGCCCGACCCGCTCCTCCAGTTGGAGGCGGTCGACACGTTCTACGGGCAGATCCACATCCTGCAGGGCGTGAACATCCAGGTACAGCCGGGTGAGCTTGTCTGCCTGCTCGGCGGCAACGCCTCGGGGAAGTCGACGACGCTGAAGACGGTGCTCGGGATCGTGCGGCCGCGCAACGGCACGGTGCGCTTCGCGGGCGAGGACGTGACCGAGCGCCCGACCAGCTACCGGATCGGCTTGGGGATAGCGATCGTCCCCGAGAACCGGCGGCTGTTCGCGCCGATGAGCGTGCTCGAGAACCTTCAGATGGGCGCGTACCTGCGCGGCGGCGGGACGAAGGAAGACTTCGACCGCGTGTACGAGCTCTTCCCGCTCCTCCACCAGCGGCGCTCGCAGCTCGCCGGGACCCTGTCCGGCGGCGAGCAGCAGATGGTGGCGATGGGGCGGGCGCTGATGTCGAGCCCGAAGCTGTTGCTCATGGACGAGCCGTCCATGGGTCTCGCGCCGATCCTGGTCGAGCGTAACTTCGAGATCATCCAGCAGGTGCACCAGTCCGGGGTCGCGATGCTCGTCGTGGAGCAGAACGCGAACGTCTCGCTGGCGATTGCCGACCGGGGCTACGTCCTCTCGACGGGGCGACTCGTCCTCGAGGGCCCGGCCGCCGAGCTCCGCGAGCACGAAGACCTCCGCAAGGCGTATCTCGGTAGATAGCTCGCGAAGCTGACGCTTCGCTCGCTGGGATACGGAACTCCGCGCGCCCGAGATTGCGATCTCGGGCGCGCTCCGTGCTGTTTGGTTTGCGGTTTTCTGGACGGAAGGCCTGCCTGGTGCGCTCGCGCGGCGGAGGCCGGCGCGAGCGCGGTGCGGCCTGGGGCTAAGCCCCGCTGCGCGGAGTCTTAGCCTCCGGCCTGTTGCGTCTTCGTGGTTCGAACGGTTCGAGCATTACCTGGCGCCAAGGCCGCGCACGACGGCAGGGGCGTCTGAACCCGCTCGGCGCCATGTGATCTCTGCACGGAGGCAACGGGACCGCGCTCCCCGTTGGCGCAGTTCCTT
>DASQCM010000192.1:0-4603 GCA_035634675.1 Gaiellaceae bacterium | reverse complement strand
CTCCCGCTGTCCGTCGAGTAGATCGAGTGGACGTGCAGGTCGCAGCGGCTCACTACCTCTCCAGATAGCGACGAGACCGCCGCGTGGGGCGACGGGTGGGGAGTAATCTCGGCTCGAGTTGAGCGCCGAACAGGTCGCGACCACTTGGCCCGAGCTTCCCCTGGAGGCCTGGCGGGCGACGTGCGACACGCTCCATATGCACACCCAGGTGCTCGGGAAGCTTGCGGTCGAGCTCGCTCCGCCGGAGCCGCAGCTCCAGCACGCTGCGCTGCGCCTGACCGCCCGCGGATGGGAGACGTCGGCGCTGCCGGCGCCCGACGGATCCGGCGCGCTCGTGGCCGTGCTCGACCTGCACACCCACGAGGCCGTTGTGGAGCACAGCGACGGGCGCGTGCGGCGCGTCGCGCTGACGCCGGACCGCCCGGTCGCCGACGTCACGCGGGAGGTGCTCGCAGCGGTGCGATCGCTGGGCGGGCCGGTCGAGATCAATCCCACTCCGCAGGAGACGCCGTGGGAGACGCCGCTCGACGAGGACACTGAGCACGCGACCTACGACCCCACGCAGGTCGAGACGTACTTCGCGGCGGCCACGCAGGCGGCGCTCGTGCTCGGTGCTCTGCGGGCGCCGTATCGCGGCCGCTCCTCGCCGGTCAACGCCTGGTGGGGCTCGTTCGACCTCGCCGTCAGCCTCTTCTCGGGCGTGACACTCGAGCCGCCGGCGGGGGGCTTCATCATGCGCAACGCCGGGGACGCGCAGCAGATCGAGGTCGGCTGGTGGCCCGGCGACGACCGCTACCCGCGCGCCGCGTTCTACGCATACGCGCATCCCGCGCCCGAAGGATTCCCGGACGCGACGCTCGCACCTGCGAGCGCGCGCTGGGACACGACGCTCGGGGAGTTCATCCTCGACTGGGACGACGTCCGGACAAGCCCCGATCCGCACGAGACCGGCCTCACGTTCCTCCGCTCGGCCGCCGCCCACGCGTGCCTGGTGTGCGACTGGGACCCGGTACTTGCCGGCAGCCTGGAGGGCAGGCCGCCGCCTGTGATCTAGGAGGCCTAGGTGGGCTTGCCGCCCATCGCCCAGACCGCGACGACGTAGACGGCGATCAGGATCGCCGCGAGCGCCGTACTCGCTCTAAGCAGCCCCGCTCCGCCGCCGGTGCGGTTCCGGCGGATTCCGATTCCGCCGAGCACGAGCGCGATCAGGAGGATGATCCCGCCGACGTCCGCCGTGAAGTAGCCGATCCCGAGCCAGGTGGGCTGGAACTTGGACGGGACCTTGTCCCAGTGCTCCGTCGAGTACGCCCACTGGGCGCCCGCCCGCATGACGATCCAGCCCGGAAGCGCTACCGCGAACAGCGTCAACGCGGACAAGCGGCGCAATGCCCCGCCGGGATCGCGCCAGCCGATGATGCCCGCCGCGGCTGCCGTCACGAGTCCGCCGACAAGGGTCATCGCGCCGAGGACGTGGACGAAGACCGCCAGGTCCCAGCTGTGTTGGCGAATGGCTGCGAGCACGGTCAGGCCCCCGGCTTGAAGAGCATGTCGAGGAGGATCAGCACGAACACGCCGACCGTGGCCAGGTGGAGCACCGCGCCGGCCGGCGCCCGCAGGAGCGCGAGCACCTCCTGCTCGGATGCGTCGCCTTCCCGTTCGGCGAGCTTCTGCACGTCCGTGTAGTACGCGCCCGTGCGCTGACCAACCGCGCCCAGGATCGCCCAGAGCACGATGCCGGCGATGATCCAGCCGTTCCAGATCTCGAAGCGGTTGGAGTCGATGGCGAGGATGATCCCGAAGATCAACACGAGCACGGTGCCGGCGGCGATCAGAGGCGTGGCGACCGGAGCGATGCGGAAGAGCATGCGCGCGTCCGCCAGCGTGGCCGACGACCTCCGCCCGCTGACGACGAGGACGCTGTAAAAGACGAGCGCCGCCGCGACCGCGAACGCCGCGAGCAGGTGCAGCGCCAGCATCCAGTCGTAGAAGTCCACGGCCTGCGTAACCTAAAGCACTTCGGTGCTCACCAGCCGGGGTCCCGGGTCCACCGGAACAGCGAGCTCGTGATCGCGTCGGTCGACACCGGATTCGCAACGAGCCGGTTCCGCCAGAGGCTCGCCTCCGAGTAGAAGCTTGCCTGGACTGCGACGCCTCCACGCGAGGGGTCGCCCGAGGCGATGTCGGGCCGCGTGCCGATCACCGTGTTGTGCTCGAACATGCACATGGACTGGTCGTCGCAGTTGAGGCCGACGCCGAGCGCGTCGCGCACCTCGTTGTCCATCGCCATCCCCATGGACATCTCCGCGACCGAGATCGCCTGACCGGTCGTGCGGCTGACCCGGTTGTCCATGATGTCGGTCATCGACGAGTGGGTGGTGATTCCCTGCATCCCGCCGACGATCGTGCAGCCCTCGACCATGCTCATTCCCATGTCCATGTTGAACGAGATGTCGATGCCCTGGCCGATCTTGTTGCCGAGCATGTCGATGGTGCAGTTCTTGATCACGATGTCCGCGGAACGGACGTGGATGCCGTCGAGCTTCGCGTCCTGCACCGTGACGCCGTCGAGGACCGTGCCGTCGACGTTCTCGACGTCGATCCCGTTCTGGCCGCCCAGCACCGTGACGTTGCGGATGTGGACGTCGTCGTGTGCGACCACGATTCCGCCCTTCACGACGGCGCCCGGGGATCCCTGCAGGACCTCGCGCCTGTGAATCACGATCGGTCCCTGGTGCACCCCGGCGGCGAGGTGGACGACGGGAGGCAGCCGCACGTACCACGTCGCCGCGCTGCCGACGAGTACGAGCAGCACGCCGGCCGCCGCGACGGCTCCGGCCCGGCCGAGCTCCCCGCCGTCCTCGGCGTAGCTCAGCCGCAGCAGCGGGTAGCCGGCCTGCGCGAGGAGGAACGAGACGAGCCAACCCACGGCGAAGAGGAGGAGCGCAGGCCCGAGCGGTGCGTGCAGGCCTGCTCCGTAGACGATCGCGAGCACCAGGCCGAGCTCGACGAGGCCGAGCGGCAGGATGACCCACGCGGACTGGTACGGGAGAAGCCGGTCCCAGAGCTGGACGTCGAGCACCAGTCCGACCGCCGCCATCAGGACGCAGAGCTCGACCGGCCACCACTGACGCAGCGCGATCGCCAGCACGCAGCACCCGAGCAGCACGGGCAGCAGGGCCGCCAGACGCGACTCGATCCGTCCCCTCAGCGTGTACGACACGCCTGGATCCTCCTGAGGAACCTGTGGCCGGCATACCGGGCGCCGGCCAACGTGTCGGCGGCGGGGAAGGCCCACTGCCCCGGCGCCCCCGCCAGCGCCAAGGTCCTCGTCGCGTCGCTCAGGCCGGGCACGGTGGAGTCGGGATCGAGCACGATCCAGTCGCCGGCCGTGGCGAGGTCGTGGTCGGCTACGAGCCGCGCCAGCAGCGGGTCGTGACGCCAGCTGCGGAGGAACCCCGTCGCGCAGATGACCTGCGCGCTTCCGTTCAGCGAGCTCTCGACCCGGAAGCGGCCCTCGCCCCCTGCGCGCTCGAGCGGCTCGTCCCACTCCCTGCCGGCCGGATACGACGGCGCCGCCACAGCGCGCAGCCGCTCGATCCGCTCACGCGCGGGCAGCCGGTGGAACGCCGCCAGGCCGCGGCGTGAGAAGTACTCGCGCGGGACGTTGAGCGGCCTCCGCTCCGGCTCGCGGCGCCGCACCGAGACGACTTCCGCGCCGGCCGCGAGCGCGTTCAGCCACTCCGTCGCGGCGGCGAGCCCGGCCCCGACCACGGTCACCGTCGGCTGGTACTCGTGCGGCTCGTAGGAATGGACCGCGCGCTCGTCGTCGCGGAGCTCGTCGGGGACATTGAGGCCCGGATGACCGGGAGCGAGCAGGACGTGGCGGAAGCGATAGCCGTCGATCTCGAACCCGTCGTCCACGGCCTGCACCCGCTCGACCCTGCGGGGAACGATGCTTTCGTCCCAGCCGCTCCGCTCGCGCCGCCGCTCGACGTGCGCGAGGAACTCGTCCACGGTCGGGTGGTAGCGGTCGAGCACCGACTCGAGCAGCGGCCGCACCGAGCGGCGGCGAAGCATGCCCTGGAAGGCGAGCCCGGGGAAGGTCGAGGCCCGGCAGTGGCCGTCGCTCTCGGACCGCATCGCATGCTGCCGGATCGCGGCGGCCCGCACCCGCCACGCCGCGGCTGGGTCGGCGTCGGTGCCGAAGACGACGATCTCCCCCGGCTCTAGACCGCGTCGCAGCGTCTGGTAGGCGGTGAAGCCCGCCAGCCCCGACCCGACCACGGCGACGTCGGCCATTACTTCACCGAGCCGGCCAGCAGCCCCTGGACGAAGTAGCGCTGGAAGGCGAAGAAGACGGCCAGCGGGATCAGGAGCGAGATGAACGACGCCGGCGCGATGATATCGAGGCTCGAGCCGAACTCCCGCAGCTGCCCGGAGATCCAGACCGTGATGGGCGTCGTGTTCTGTCCGAAGGTGAGCGCGACGAGCAGGTCGTTCCACGTCCAGAGGAACTGGAAGATCGCGAGCGACGCGATCGCCGGCAGTCCGAGCGGCAGGATCAGCCGCAGGAAGATGCGGATCTCGGAGGCGCCGTCGATCC
>DASQCM010000191.1:0-15202 GCA_035634675.1 Gaiellaceae bacterium | reverse complement strand
CAGGCCGTTGGGCGCGTCAGGGCGGCGCCGCATCGTGCTCAGCGACCAGCCTCCGCCTGCCGGGGACGGCGCGAGATGGAGAAAGCCCCCGACCTCCCCGTCTCGTGTCTCGGCTAGGGCGAGCACCGTGCCGGGTACGTTCAGCTCGTCGATCGCCATCGAGAAGCCTCGCTCCGCCTGCCCGCCGCGCCACGCCGATGAGACGTCCTCGAGCTCGCGCTGGAGGTTCGGCGCGACCTCGTCAGCGGGGACGACGCGGAACGAGTAGCCAGCCTTGCCGAGCCGCGAGACCGACTGTCTCACCTTACGGATAGCTCGCCCTTCGAGCGAGAACTCCGCCGGCCGCAGCACGGCCTCGTCCCCCATCGCCACGGGCTTGAGCCCGAGCGCGCGGTAGCGGTCGAGATACTCCTCCGAGGCGCCCACGACCGCGAGCCGCCAGCCACGCGCGCGGACGACACGGCGCAGCTCTCCGAGTAGGGCGTCGATCTCCTCCTCGGCGCCGACGGGGTCGCCGCTGACTAGCGCGGTTCCCGCCACGACGCGGTAGGCGAGAAAGGCGCGGCGAGACGGCGAGAAGAGGTAGCTCTTGTCGCGCCGCAGCGCGAAGAAGGCGAGGCTGTCGCTGCCGTACGCGTCCACGAGCACCCGAGCGGCCCGCCGCTCGCCGACCGTCTGCGCGACAGCCTGGCCGAAGGGCCGGAGCCAGAAGTAGAGGGCTGCGACGCCGAGCGCGATGCCGATGCCGGTGAGCGCGTCGGCAGCGCGGTGCGGCAGATCGACGCCGCGCAACTCCTCCGAGACTGCGATCGCGGCGATGGCGACCAGTGCGCCGCCCAGCCCGAGCAGCGGCCGAATGCTCGTCCTGTCGCCGGGCACGTCGAAGCGGCTCCGCCAGCGGACGAGCGCGGCGAGCAGGAGCAGCGATACGGTGGCCTCCTCGAAGTCGAGACCCTTCGCGAGGTGCGCGACGGCCGACGCGACGACGACCGCCACGGCGAGCTGCCATGCGCGCCGGCGGCGCTTCGCAAGCGAGCGTGAAAGCCAGATCAGCCCGATCCCACAGGCCACGGTCAGGACGCGCGCCGCCTCGGGCCAGCCCGGCGGCAGGATGCCCCCGACGATCTCGACGCGGTTTGCCATCTCGGGCGTCAGCGCCGAAACGAGCCCGACGACGCCGACCACGGCAGCAGCCCACGCCAGGAGACGCTCTGCGCTGGGCAGTCGCAGCATCACGCCGCCACGGTACAACGTGCACATGAGTGAACTGGGAGAGGGCGCTGTCCGGATCCCGCTGCCGCGCTGGGTGACGATGCTGCTCGCGCTCGTCGCCGTCGGGCTGGTGCCCTGGATCTTCTATCTCACGTTCACGCTGCCGTCCCGGCACGTCACCTTCCACTACGACCTCGCCTGGGTCGGCTTCGACATCGCCCTCGTAGCATCGTTCGCCGCGACCGCGTGGGCGGCGTTTCGAGGCTCGCAGTGGCTCGTGCCGCTCGCCGCGGTGACGGGGACGATGCTGGTCTGCGACGCCTGGTTCGACGTCGTCACCTCGCAGAGCGGCAGCGAGATGTGGGAGGCGATCGCGGAGGCGGCGCTCGCGGAGCTGCCGCTCGCGGCCGTCTGCGCCTTCATCGTCTACGACGCCGAGACGTTCCTCGCCGCGACCGTGAACCGGTTCAGGCGCGGAGATTAGGCGGCGGGCGGAAGCTCCGGCGGGCCCTCGAGGAGCCGCAGCCGATGCTCGAGCTGTGCGACGCGAAGCTCGAGCTCGTCGAGCTCGTCGCGCGTGACGAGGTCGAGCTCGTTCACGATGCCGCGCAGGACGGAGAGAGCGCCCTCCGAGAAGCGCTCCCGGCTGCCGCGCACCCGCGCCGGCAGCTCGGCGATCAGCTCCTCGAGCGTGTCGAGGAGCAGGTTCCCGTTACCGGGCCCGGCCATGCGGCCTCGACCGGCGCCGCTGACGCCGCTTCTCGCGCCGCGCCTGCGCCGACGGCTCCGACGGCGTGGCCGTCACGACGTCGACCAGCTCGGGCGTCGGCTCCGCGGCCAGGGCCGCCTCCGAGGCGGCGAGCGCGGCGGTGTCGGACGCGACCAGCCCCTCCGCGCGACCGTCACCGTCCGTCGCCGGTGCGGCCGCCGCGGCCTGAGCCTTCCGCCGCGCATACTCCGGCTCGCGCTCCTTCCACATCGTGAGCAGCGGCGCCGCGATGAAGATCGAGGAGTAGGCGCCCGAGGTGACGCCGACGATCAGGGCGAAGGCGAAGTCCTTGAGGATCGCGCCGCCGAGGATGTAGAGGCAGATGATCGGCAGCAGCGTGATGAAGGTCGTGGCCAGCGAGCGCCTGATCGTCTCCCACAGCGAGACGTTGGCGATGGTCGCGAACGGCGACCGGCGCATGAGCGGGATGTTTTCCCGGATTCGGTCGAAGATGATGATCGTGTCGTAGATCGAGTAACCGAGCACCGTCAGCACGGCGGCGACCGTCGCGACGGAGACCTCCTTCCCCACGAGCGCGTAGACGCCCACGGTGATGGCTATGTCGTGCAGCATCGCGAGGATCACCGGGATCGCGAACTTCCGGTCGAACCGGATCCCGATGTAGAGCATGATCAGGAGCAGCGAGACGACGATGCCGTAGATCGCGTCCTTGGCGATCTGATGGCCGAACGTCCCGGAGACGTTCGTCGAGCCGGTCTGGAAGCCGCCGAGATCGCGCTTGATGTTTTGCGTCAGGCTGGACTGCTGGGCGCTCGTGAGCGCCTTGGTCCGGATCTGCCAGTTCTCGTAGTTGCCGTGCGTCGTCTGGCCGGTGCCCTGCACCACTGCGTCCCGCTGTCCCTGGCTTGCCATGAACGACTGGACAGAGCCTGTCGAGTGGGGCTGGTGCGTCTTGAACGAGAACGTCGTCCCGCCCTTGAAGTCGATCCCGAGGTTGAGCCCCTGCACGGCGAGTGCGATCAGCCCTGCGGCGATGATCGCGCCGGAGATCGCGAACCACAGGCGCTTCTTGCCCATGAAGTCGATCTGGAGCCACTTCGCCGTCTGCTGCCCCTCCGCACCCATGAAGCGCGGGTTGTCGAACCAGCGGAACCCGCTGAGGAGCCCGAGCATCGCCCTCGTGGCGGCGACCGCCGTGAGCAACGAGATCGCGGTACCGATCAGCAGCATCAGGGCGAAGCCCTTGACGTCTGCCACCGCGATCAGGAAGAGGACCAGCGCCGTGATGGCGGTGACGACGTTCGCGTCGAGAATCGTGTGGAAGCCCTTGCCGTAGCCGGCAGCGATCGCCGCGCGCACGGATCGACCGGCGCGCACCTCTTCCTTGATGCGTTCGAACACGACGACGTTCGCGTCGGCGGCGACGCCGATGGTAAGGATCAAGCCGGCGAAGCCGGGCAGCGTCAGCGTGACGTTGAAGAGAAGGACGGCCGCGTAGTAGAGCGCCGCGTAGATGATGAGGCCGAACACGGCCACGAGGCCGAGGAAGCGGTAGAGGACGAGCAGGAAGAGCGCGACGACCACGAACCCGATTGCGGCGGCCAGGAGCGCCTCGTGGAGCGAGCTCTTGCCGAGCGTCGCGGACACGTCCGTGCGCTCGATCGTTACGAACCGGTAGGGGAGCGAGCCGCTCTGGAGGACGAGCGCCAGGCTCTTGGCGTCGCTGAGCGACGTGGTCGTGATCCGCGCGTTCCCCGCGATACCGTCGCTGAGGCTGTTGTCCGTGTAGTCGATGTACGGCGTCGACTTGAGGACCTGGTCGAGGACGATGGCGTTGTGGGCGGCGTACTTCTGGACGGTCGCAAGGTTGTGGTCGCCGCTCGCCCCTGCGATCCCTGCAGCGGTGTGGCCGCGGTCGTACTCCGCCTTCGTGATCTTCTGGAACGCCTTCGAGCCCTTGCCGGTGAACTGGAGGACGACCTCGGGCTGGCCGTTCTGGTCGAGATCGGCCGTGATTCCCGACTCGACGAGATCGTTCCCCGTCAGCTCGGGCGGCCCGCCCGGGCGGTCCGGGAAGTACTTGAAGAGGTACCAGTACGTGCCGGTTTTCGAGACGCCGTTCGTCCCCGCGCCCAGACAGCCGTTCTTCTGCGGGCACGAGACGGGGAGGCGATTCTGGGGAGCCGCCAGGATCTTCGTGTCGGCCGGCTGTTTGCCGTCGTACGGCAGCAGCAGCTGGTGGAGGTCCTTGTCCGGGCCCTGGAGAAGCCTGTGGATCGTCGTCGTCTTCTGCTTGGTGACCTTCTTGCCCTTGACCTTCGTCGTGATTTTCTTCTTGACGGTCGAGACCTTGAACAGGTAGTAGGCCTCGGGCTTGCCGTTCTTCGCCTCTGCCTTGACCGCCGTGAGCAGGCTGTAGAGCGAGGGCAGAGGCGCCGGCTGTCCGGTGCCGCTCAACGTCGGCGACGCGAGGTCCGTCTCGAAGTCGAAGAATTGGAGCTGGCCCGTCTGGCCGACGACCGCAGCTGCCTTCGTGGGATCGTTGATGCCCGCGAGCTGGACGACGATCTGGTCCGCGCCCTGCACGGCCACGTTCGGAGAGGCGACGCCGATGCTGTTGACGCGCTGCTCGATGATGTTCCGCGCGGTCTGCATCTGGGTCGAGTTGATCGACTGGTTGCGCTCCGGAACCGCGCGCAGGATCACCTCGGTGCCGCCCTTCAGGTCGAGGCCGAGGACGGGTTTCTTGTAGAGCGGCGAGCCTGGGACGGCAAGCAGGACCGCGCCGATGAGAGCGGCCGCGATGGCGCCCATCAGCAGGAGGTATCTGCGGCGCTCTCTCAAAACCGGGGAAAGGTTAGCCGCGACTCTCGTCGCCCGAGGCTTCGGCGCCCTTGATTGCGCCAGATGAGTCAGTCTCGGTTTCCGTGCCCTCGGTGGGCTCCTCGGCCTCTTCTTCGGGCTCTTCGTGCTCCTCTGCCTCGTCGTCCTCCCGCTCGGGAGTGATGCCCGCGATCGCGCGCCTCGCGACCCGCACGACAAGCTGAGGAGCGATCTCCACCGAGACCTCGTTCTCGTCAAGGGCGGTGACCGTGCCGTAGATGCCGCCGGCGGTGAGCACCTCGTCGCCGACCTCCAGGTCGCTGAGCATCGCCTGCTGCTGGCTCTGGCGCCTCCGCTGCGGCCGAACGACGATCAGGTAGAGGAGCAGGAACGCGATGATGATGATGAAGAGGAAGCCCGAGCCGCCTCCGCTCGCTGCGATGACCATCGACGCGTCCACTACATGGCTCCCTTCGCTCCTTCGAGCGCCTCTTCCTTCCAGCTGAGGAACTCACCGCGCTCGATCGCCCGTCGCGCCGCCGCGACGAGATCGAGCAAGAAGCGCAAATTATGCAGGCTGAGCAGCCGCAACCCGAGGATCTCCTGCTGGTTGACGAGGTGCCGGACGTACGCCCGGCTGAAGCGAGTGCAGGCCGGACATGGACACCCCTCCTCGAGCGGCCGCTGGTCCCGCGCGAAGCGGGCATTGCGGAGGTTGAGCCGGCCTTCCCGCGTGAGCGCGCTACCGGTGCGGGCGGTGCGCGTGGGGAGCACGCAGTCGAACATGTCCACGCCGCGGGAGATCACCTCGAGCACGCCCTCCGGGTCTCCGATCCCCATGAAGTAGCGGGGCTTCTCCTCGGGTAGGAACGCCGCGGCCTCGGTCGTCGCGTCGAACATCGGCTCGCGGTGCTCTCCCACGCTGAGCCCGCCGATCGCATAGCCGTCGAAGCCGAGCGCGACGAGCTCCTCCGACGAGCGGCGCCTGAGCTCTCCGTCGAGGCCGCCCTGCGTGATCGCGAACCGGAGCTGCCCCGGCGCGCGGGGCAGGTCGCGCTGCTGCTGCGCCCAAAGGGTCGTGCGGCGCACCGCCTCCTCGAGCTTGGAGCGATCGGTGCCCGCGGGCAGGCAGATGTCGAGGCACATGGCGACGTCGGAGCCGAGCCGCTCTTGGACTCGCGCCGCGAGCTCCGGCGTGAAGCGCTCCGGCGCGCCGTCGTAGACCGAGCGGAAGGTGACGCCGTCGTCGTCGACCTCGAGGAGCGTGTCGCGGAGCGAGAAGACCTGGAAGCCGCCCGAGTCGGTGAGGATCGGCCCGTCCCAGCCCATGAAGGCGTGCAGGCCGCCGAGCTCCGCGATCAGCTCCGCCCCGGGTCGGAAGTGCAGGTGGTACGCGTTCCCGAGGACGATCCCGGCGCCGAGCGCGCGGAGCTCGTCGGGGTCGACGGACTTCACGGTCCCCTTCGTCCCGACCGGCATGAAGGCGGGCGTCGGCACCTCTCCGTGCGCGGTGCGGAGGACGCCGGCGCGCGCCGCGCCGTCGCGCGCGATGACGGAGAACGTCTCGCTCACGGCGTTCCCGGGAACCAGGCGTGGATCCGGTGCGCCAGCTCGGCGTCGCGCGCGTGGTCGGGCTGCGCACCGAGCTCGTGCTCGCGGATGCGGCCGAGCTCAGCGACGAGGGCGCGCTCGGGGGCACCGCTGCCCAGCAGCGTCGCGATGCGGACGCTGTACGGCTCGAGCTCGTCCAGCTGCGCGGCCAGCTCCCGCTCCCCGCCGTCGCGCCAGAAGTCCCGCCACTCGTTCGCGCTGCGCGGCCTCAACGGTTGTGGTTCACCGCCTCGATGTTGTTGCCGTCGGGGTCGAGGACGAAGGCACCGACGTAGCCGGGGTGGTACTGCGGGCGCTCGCCCGGGCCGCCGTTGTCGCGGTATCCGGCCGCGGTCGCCGCGCGGTGGAACTCGGCCACGGCCTCGTCCGTCGGCACCGGGAACCCGAGGTGGACGTTCTCGGTCCGCGGCCGCTCGTCGTGGACGAACATGGCATGCCGTTGCCGGCCCGCGAGCGGGAACATGTCCGGGAACCGCGCGTCGCCGACCGTGAGCCCGAGCGCCGGCGCCACGGTCTCGTAGAAGCGACGGGACGCGGTGAGGTCGCCGACCCGGATCCAGAGGTGGTCGATCGGCGGGCCGCTCTCCGTACGCCCCGGCCGGTGGACGGCCTCGACGCTGTTGCCGTCGGGGTCGAGGAGGAAGCCGCCGTAGTAGTCGGGCGTGTACACCGGCCGCGGGCCCGGCTCGCCGTCGCTGCGGTAGCCGGCGTCGACGGCGCGCTGCCAGAAGGCGTCGACGTCGTCGCGGGAGCGTGCCGCGAACGCGACGTGGAGATTGCGCGTGACCGGATGCTCGTCGTCGGGCTCGACGATTGCGAAGTCGAGCCACTCGTCGAGCTCGTCGTCCGTGAAGGTGGGCTCGCCGAGCAACGTCGTGTAGAAGCGTCGCGAGGCTTCGCGGTCGGAGACCCGGATCTCGACGTGGTCGAACATCAGAGGATCAGCATGGCATCGCCGAAGGAGTAGAAGCGGTACCTCTCCTCGACGGCGAGCCAGTAGAGGCGGCGGGTCTCCTCGATCCCGGCGAAGGCCATCACGAGCGCGAGCAGGGTCGAGCGCGGCAGGTGGAAGTTGGTCAGCAGCGCGTCGACGCGCCGGAACTCGAAGCCCGGTGTGATGAACAGCTCGGTGCGGCCGGACGGCGGGCCGCCGCGGGCGAGCGTCTCGAGCACGCGCACGGTGGTCGTCCCGACGGCAAGAACGTGCTCGGCTTCCCTGATCCGCTCCCATGCCTTGGGCGCTACCTCGTAGCGCTCGCCGTGGATCCGGTGCTCCTCGAGCCGCTCCTCGGTCACCGGCCGAAACGTGTCGAGCCCGACGTGGAGCGTGACCCGAACCGGGTCGAGCCGGGCGAGCAGCTCCGGCGTGAAATGCAGGCCGGCGGTCGGCGCCGCCGCCGAGCCGGGCTCGCGCGCATAGACGGTCTGATAGCGCGAGGCGTCCCCGAGCGGCTCCGTGATGTACGGCGGCAACGGCGTCAGGCCGTCCGGCTCGCCGTCGAGGCGAAGGCGCCAGCGGCCCTCGCCGAGGTGCTCGAGCAGCTCGACCGGGCCATAGCGCCGCCCGGCCCGCAGCCGCCGCGTCGGCCGCGCGAGCGCCTCCCACGTCCCGTTTTCGAGCCGCTCGAGCAGCAACACCTCTCCGCGCGGCGAAGAGATCGGGATCCGGGCCGGCACGACCTTCGTGTCGTTGACGACGACGAGCTCTCCCCGTAACTCCTCCGGCAGCTCGGCGAACGTGCGGTGGCGAACGGCGCCCGTCGCGCGCTCGTAGACGAGGAGCCGCGAGGCGTCGCGCCGCTCGGCCGGATGCTGCGCGATCAGCTCCGGCGGCAGCTCGTAGTCGAGCTCCGTCAGGTCCATCCGACGCGAGTTCTATCTTCGAGCCCGTGGACGTGGACGCGATCGAGCGCGCCCAGCGGCGAATCGAGGATGCGGCTTCGGGCCGGACCGATCCCGCCGCCTTCGACTCGGCGCTGAACCGGGCGCGGACCGCCGTCGAGGCGCTCGCCGCGACCACCGCCCAGCTCGAGGCGGGCCTCCCGGTGGCGATCCAGGAAGGGCTCCAGCAGCACTTCCGGCCGAGCGCCCGGCACCTCGCCGAGGTGCGGGGCCTGACGAACCAGGTCATCCGCCGCCTCGAGCGGATCGAGGGCGACCTCCTGACCGAGCGGCACGCTCGCGTCGACGACCTCGCCCTGCTCGTCGACCTCATCGCCTCTGGCTGGCGGAGCGTCGAAGACCGCCTCACGCGGCTCGAGGAGGGCCTCACGCGCGACGGCGCGAAGGTCTACCACCTCGAAGGCCGTCAAGCCGGCTGAGACACCTGCACCGGTAGCACGAGGACGAAGCGGCTTCCCTCGCCCGCTTCGCTCTGCAGCTCGAGCCGGCCGCCGAGCGCGAACGCGAGCTCCCGCGCGATCGGCAGGCCGAGTCCGGTGCCGCCGCCGTCGCCCGACCAGAACGGCCGGAAGATCCGCTCCTCCTCATCCGGTGCGATCCCCGGCCCGGTGTCGCTGACCGTCACCGTCACCTCACCGTTACGCCTGGCGAGCGCGAGATCGACGCGGCCGCCCGGAGGCGTCCAGCGGAGCGCGTTGGCGACGAGGTTCGTGACGATCTGGAGCACCCGGTCGCCGTCAGTCACGAGCACCGCGCCCTCCCCCAGCTCGAGCTCGTAGTCGATGTCGCGCGCCCGCGCCTCCTCCGCGAACGTGTCGTAGGCCCGCTCGCAGAGAGCCCGCATGTCCACCTCCTCGCGCAGCAGGGCGAAGCGGCGCGCGTCGAGCTTCGCGAGGTCGAGGACGTCGCCCACGAGGCGCTCAAGGCGCTGCCCCTCCTCGGCGATCACCTCGAGTGAGCGCTCTCGCGCGTCCTCGCCTTCCACGACCCCCTCTCGCAGCGCCGCGACATGCCCGCGGATCGCCGTCAGCGGCGTCCGCAGCTCGTGCGAGACCGACATGAGGAAGTTGCGGGTGAGCGCCTCGGACTCCGCGAGCCGTACGGCCATCTCGCCGAAGCGCGCCGAAAGCCGCGCGACCTCGCTCCCGCCGGTCTGTTCCGGCAGCTCGACCCCGTAGTGCCCCTCCGCGACCTCGTCGGCCGCCTCCGTAAGCGCCTCGATCGGCCGCACGATCCGGAGCGAGAAGAAGACGACGAGGGCCAGCGCGACGGGAATCCCGATCCCGAACGCGATCGCAAGCCGCCACACGAGCTGGAGCCAGCGGCTGCGGAGCGCCGACTCGGGCTTGGCGACGACGAGCGCGCCGACCGGGATCCCGGCGAGCCGGACGACCTGCCCAACGCCGAGATAGGTGCTGCCCTGGACGTCGAGGTCGAACGCCGGCGAGCTGCGGTGCACGACCCTCGCGAGCGGCACCTCGCTCCTCGGGAGCTGAGGGACGGGGCCTGCCAGCAGCGAAGCCCCCGCTACCGCCGGGACCCAGTAGATCCTGTCCCCGCCGAGCGCGAGCTGCAGGTTCCCCGGCGAGACGTGCCCGACCCCCGCCTGGCCCTCGTAGAGCGTGACGATGCCGGCAGCCTCGCGCCGCAGCTCGGACGCAGCGTGCGTGCGGGTGTAGCTCTGGAAGAATCGGACGGCGATGAGGGTGGCCACGACCGCCGCGAGCAGGATGCCGAGCAGGAACAGCGCGGGCAGCCGGAAGCGCAGTGATCTGAAGAACATGGCGCCTAGCCGGAGGCGTCGCGCACTGGGCCGGCCTTGTAGCCGATGCCCCACACCGTCACGATCGGCGACGCATCGCCGAGCTTCCGCCGCAGCTGGCGGACGTGGACGTCGACCGTCCGGGTGTCGCCTGCGAACGTGTAGCCCCAGACGCGCTCGAGCAGCTGGTCGCGCGTGAGGACGAGGCCCTTGTGGTCGATGAGCTCCCAGAGCAGGTCGAACTCCTTCGGCGCGAGCCTGATCTCCACGTCCCCGACGTGGCACTCACGGCGGCCGGCGTCGAGCACGAGCTCGCCGTGCTGGAGAATCCCCCCGTCTGCTCCCGCCCGGGCCCCATCGCCACTGCGGCGAAGGATCGCCCGCACCCGGGCGACGAGCTCGCGCGGGTTGAAGGGCTTCGTCAGATAGTCGTCGGCGCCGACCTCGAGGCCCGCGATCTTGTCGAGGTCGTCGTCCCGGGCCGTGAGCATCAGGATGGGCAGGGTGCTCGTCTCCCGGATTCGCCGGCAGACCTCGAGCCCGTCGAGATCGGGGAGCATCAGGTCGAGGACGACGAGCGCCGGCGACTCGGTGGCGACGAGGGTCAGCGCCTCGCGGCCGCTTGCGGTCATGCTCACCGCGAAGCCGTCCTTGCGCAGGTAGGCGGCGACAAACGACGCGATCGCCTGCTCGTCCTCGACGACGAGCACCGTCTGTGCGTCCGGGGCCATCAGCTGCCCCCGATCGACCGCTTCAGCTCCGGCGCGGGCAACGAACGGAACGGCCTGCCGCCGAGCGAGTAGAAGCCGTCGGCATTGGGGTAGTGGGAAGAACCGCGCAGCCAGACGGCGCCATGGCCGCCGGCAAAGAGGTAGACCCCGGCGCCACGCACGACCACCCGGTAGAAGCCTCCGATCGCGCGGAAGCGAAAACCGCTGCCGCTGTACGCCTTGCCGGTGAAGCTGCGCCAACGCACGCTGCTCTGGGACACATCGGGCCCGGCAACCTGCGGCGCGCCCCTCCCGCTCGCGGTCTGCAGGTGGTAGATCTCGACACGCGCCTCCTGCGTGATGCGGCCCATCACGAAGCCGTGGACGACGACCGTCACCACGGGTGGCCCGTTGACGCCGCCGTCTCCCGCCGCCTTCTTGACGACGACGAAGCCGGACTCAGAGTTCTCGGCAGCGCCCGCGGCGGACGCAGCCGGCAGGATCAGCAGCACGATAGTGGCAAGAAAAAGCAGAATCCACCGCATGAGCGCCACAAGGGTACTCCGGCGCGAAGGAACGACCGGCGACTCGGCGAACCTCCCGCCTTTGCCGGCGAGCGCATTGCAGAGCAGGGCCGACGGGCTGGCGGCGCGCATCGATGGGCTCGCCACGGCGCTGCGCGAGAGCAGGATCCCGGACGAAACGGCGGCGCGGCTGCTCTCACACGCCTCGACGGCCGTTCTTCAGGCGCTCACCCTCGAGCTGCTTCTCGAGCCGCCGGCGCTGGTGCCGGCCTCCGCGGTCGAGCCCGAGCCGCTAGCCGCCCGAGTCCCCGTACCGGTAGAAGCCGCGGCCTGACTTGCGGCCGAGCAGGCCGGCGTTCGCCATCGCGACGAGGCGCGGCGGCGGCGCCATCCGCGGCTCGCGCAACTTCTCCCAGAGCGCCTCGCTCGCGTGCACGTGCACGTCGATGCCCACCAGGTCGACGAGCTCGCAGGGGCCCATCGGCCAGCCGGCGCCGTACTTCATCCCGGCATCGAGGTCGGCGGGCATGACCCGGGCCTCGTCGAGCACGCGGACGCAGTCGTTGAGAAGCGGGATGAGGACGCGGTTGACGACGAAGCCCGGCGTGTCGTGGCAGCGGATCGGGTGCTTGCCGAGCTGCTCGCCCAGGGCGTAGGCGGTATCGAAAGCCTCGTCGGACGTCAGCTCCGCGCGGACGATCTCCACAAGCGGCATCAGCGGCGCCGGGTTGAAGAAGTGCATGCCGACCACGCGTTCCGGCGTGGAGATCGCTCCGGCGATCTCCGTCACGGAGAGGGCCGAAGTGTTCGTCGCGAGGACGGCGTCCGGGCGGCAGATGCGGTCGAGTTCCGCGAACAGCTCCCGTTTCGGGCCGAGCTCCTCGACGATCGCCTCGATCACGACGTCGCAGTCGGCGAGGTCTGCGAGGTCTGTCGTCAACGAGAGCAGGCCGATGTCGAAGGAGTCGATCTGGCCCTTCTCGACCTTGCGCGAGAGGAAGTGCTCGATCCGACCACGTGCCGTCTCCCCAAGCTCGAGGGTCACCTCGCGGCCGACCGTCTCGAGGCCGGCCTCGACGGCGAGCTGCGCGATGCCCGCGCCCATCGTCCCCAGGCCCACTACTCCGATCTTCACGCTGAGGAGCCTAGACGCGGGCCGAGCAGCGTAATCACGAGACCCGCCGCACCGACGAGCGACAACGCTCCCGTGAGGCCGACCGCGCGGGCGAGGAAGCCGATCGCCGGCCCGGTGACGAGGGCGCCGGTGTAGCCGGCGGTTGCGACGGCTGCGATGCCCGCCGCGGCCGAGGTGCGAGCAGTCGATCCCGCCACGCGGAAGATCGCCGGCACGAGGACGGCCGCGCCGGCGCCGACGAGAGCGAAGCCGATCAACCCCGCGGCAGGTGTGCGCAGAGCGAGCGCGAGCAGGATCCCGCCACAGATGACGCCGCCGCCTCGTCGGGCGAGGCCTCCGACGCCCCAACGTGCGAGCAGCGGGTCTCCGACGAACCGGGAAACGGCCATCGCCACGGAGAACGCGACCACGCCCGCCGCGGCGACCGCCGCGCTCGCGTTCGCCGGGCCGGCGAGGAAGACCGCACTCCAGCTGATCGTCGCGATCTCGACGAACATCGAGCAGAACATGAGCAACGCGGGCAGCGCGACCGCTCGATTTGGCAGGGCGAACCGCGCTCCGCCCGCGTCCTCCGCCCCCGGCAGGAGCCGCGGCGCGACTACGAGAGTGAGCACGACCACGCCCGCCGCGATCGCCGAGAAGTTCCCGCGAACGCCGATGGACGCCGCGGCCGCCGCCGCCGCAAGCCCTGCGCCGACGAGGAGTCCGACGCTCCACATCCCGTGCAGTGCCGAGAGCACGTGGCGGCCCAGGCGCTGCTCGAGCCCGACGCCGTGGGCGTTCGCCGCGACGTCGACGATGCCGACGCCGGCGCCGATCAAGGCCGCGGCGGCGGCGAGCGACGCCTTTCCCGGCGCAAAGGCCGCCGCGGCAAGCGCTCCCGCCGCGAGCAGCAACCCGCACGCCGTCGGCAGCCGGCTGCCGAAACGCCCCGCGAGCCAGCCGGCGAGCGGCAGCACGACGGTCGCCGTCCCGGACAGCGCGAAGAGGACGAGGCCGAGCTCGCCGGTGTCCAGCGCATGCTGCTGCTTCAGAGCGGGAAGCCGCGCCGACCAGGTGCCCTCGATGGCGCCGAAGGCGACGAAGGTGAGCGCAAGCGCGACGTGCGCGGTGCGCAGCCGCGGTTCTCGCTTCACCCGGGGAGCGTAGACTCGCCGCGTCGTGGACGTACGCGAGGGCACCGTTCCGTTCCCGCTCGGCGGCGACGATGCGGTGACGTGGTACCGCGTCACGGGCGATCTGCGCCCTGGCGACCCGGACGCGCCCACGCCGCTCGTCGTGCTCCACGGCGGGCCTGGCGCGACGCACGACTACCTCCTCTCGCTCGTCGACCTCGCCGACGATCGTGCCGTCGTCCACTACGACCAGCTCGGCGGCGGCCGCAGCACGCACTACCCGGACCGCGGCACCGAGTTCTGGACGCCCGAGCTCTTCGTCTGCGAGCTCAAAAACCTCGTCGACGCGCTCGGTATTGCCGGACGGCACCACGTCCTCGGCCAGTCCTGGGGCGGGTTCCTGGCGGAGGAGTACGCGTTCACGCAGCCACCTGGACTGCGGGCGCTCGTCCTCGCGGACACGGCGGCCTCGTGGGCGGACTTCGCCGCCGAGGCGGGCAAGCTCCGCGAGCAGCTCCCCGCCGAGGTCCAGGCAACGCTCGCGAAGCACGAGGAGGTCGGCACATACGACGACCCCGAGTACATGGAGGCGTGCCTCGTCTTCTACGGTCGGCACGTGTGCCGGATCCCCTGGCCGCCCGAGGTCGCCAAGACGTTCGAGCTCCTCGAGCAGGATCCGACCGTCTACCGCACGATGAACGGGCCGAGCGAGTTCCACATCATCGGCTCGTGCAAGGACTGGCAGGTCAAGGACCGGCTGCACGAGATCCGGGTGCCGACGCTCCTCGTCTCCGGCCGCTACGACGAGGCGACACCGGCGCTGCAGCAGGTGCTGCTCGGAGGAATCGCGGATTCGGAGTGGGTGTGCTTCGAGGAGTCGTCCCACATGCCGCACGTCGAGGAGCGGGAGCGCTACATGCGGGTCGTGGGCGACTGGCTCGCCCAGCACGACTGACGACGGCGAGGGCTATCCTCGTTCGCAGTGGGCGTTCCCCTGCTCCGTCGCCTTCCGGATCCCTGGCGGCACATCGCCGACTGGGTCCTAACGATCGCCGTCGCCATCGGGTTCGTGCTCGTCTTCCAGGCGGAGGTCGCGAAGCCGTATCGGATCCCGTCCTCGTCGATGGAGCCGACATTCCATTGCGCCAGGCCGGGCGCCGGCTGCCTCGCCTCGAGGAGCGACCGCGTGCTCGTGAACCGACTTGCCTACGACTTCGGTAGTCCACAGCGCGGGCAGATCGTCGTTTTCAAGGCTCCCGCCGGAGCGAGCGGGTGCGCCCCGGGCGATGCCGGGACCACCTTCGTCAAGCGGCTGATCGGGCTTCCCGGCGAAACGGTGCGCGAGGACGACAGCGGCTACATCTGGATCCGCCGGGCCGGTGCGAATGCGTGGACGAAGCTCGCCGAGCCGTACTTGTCAGCCCAGGCCCATTTCGACGACGCGCAGTACTTCGGCCGGAGCTGGCACGTGCCGAAGGACAAGTACTTCATGCTGGGCGACAACCGCGACAACTCCTGCGACTCGCGCGTGTGGGGATCCGTCCCCAGGAGCGACCTCATCGGCCCGGTGATCTTCACGTACTGGCCGCCGACCCGGCTCTCGTACCACCCGGGCTCCTGGTAACGGACTGGCTCAGACGCGCTCGATGACGGCGGCGATGGCCTGGCCGAAGCCGAT
>DASQCM010000190.1:0-5906 GCA_035634675.1 Gaiellaceae bacterium | reverse complement strand
CACGTCTTCCTCGGCCACGTCCACCACGGCCTCGACCTGCAGGCCGCGATCGACGCGCCGAACCACCACACCGAAGCGTTCCCCGAGAGCTTCTACCCGCGCGCGACCCGATCGCGGCACGTCGCGGTCGAGGAACGCTTCGGCCCGGAGACGATCGACGGGCTGCGACGGCGCGGGCACGACGTCGAGGTCGCCGGGCCGTGGACGCTCGGCCGGGTCAGCGCCGTAGGACGTGCGCCCGGCGGGATCCTCAAGGCCGCCGCGAACGCGCGCGGCAACCAGGGCTACGCGGCGGGCCGATGAGCGACGAGCTCGTCCTCGACACCGCTGTCGTGCGGAGCTTCGTGGCCGGCGTGCAGGCGGCCATCGGGGCTGCCGCCTCGCCGCAGGCCGCCTGCGATGCGATCCGGCCGTCCTTCGCGCAGCTGCTCGCCGATCCCGAATGGCTCCCGGAGGAGTTTCGCGCCGCGGCGCCGGACAGCGGCATGGGAGGCGGCATCGGGCAGTGGCTGCTCTACCGCGCCGGGGACGGATCGCTCTCGCTCTTCTCGCTCGTGGTGCCGCCGGGCTCGGCGACTCCGATCCACGACCACCTCGCGTGGGGCTTGGTGGGCCTGTACCGCGGCGCGCAGGACGAGGAGATCTACGTCAAACAAGACGGAGGGCTCGAGCTGGTCGAGCGTCGCTCGCTGCGGCCCGGCGACTTCTACGTCCTCATCCCGCCGCGAGACGACATCCACCGCGTGCGCACGACCTCCGCGGAGACGTCGGTCTCGATCCACCTGCTCACCAACGACACGGGCTGCGTCTGGCGCCACTCGTACGACCACGCCTCCGGCGCAGCGAAGCCCTTCCGCTCGGGCTACGTCAACGTCCCGTGCGACGACGAGACGCAGAAGACGTCGCCGCTGGGATAGGTTTCCGTCTGGTAACGACCTCGGGGGAGGGCGTGGCAGAAGTCGTTTTCGACGAAGTCACGAAGGTCTACGACGACGGCACAAAAGCCGTCGACTCCCTCGACCTCGACGTCGCCGACGGCGAGTTCGTGGTCCTCGTCGGCCCCTCGGGCTGCGGCAAGACGACGGCACTGCGCATGGTCGCCGGGCTCGAGGAGATCTCGGGCGGCGTCGTCCGCATCGGCGACCGGGTCGTCAACTACGTCCCCTCGCGCGACCGCGACATCGCCATGGTCTTCCAGAGCTACGCGCTCTACCCGCACCTCTCGATCTACGACAACATCGCGTTCGGCCTCAAGGTCAAGAAGGTGCCGAAGCAGGAGATCGACCGCCGCGTGCAAAACGCCGCGAAGATCCTGGGGCTCGAGCCCTACCTGAAGCGGAAGCCCCGCGCCCTGTCGGGCGGACAGCGTCAGCGCGTCGCGATGGGTCGAGCGATCGTCCGTGAGCCGGCCGCCTTCCTGATGGACGAGCCGCTCTCCAACCTCGACGCGAAGCTGCGGGTGCAGATGCGCGCCGAGATCGCCGGCCTCCAGCGCTCGCTCGAGACGACGACGATCTACGTCACCCACGACCAGGTCGAGGCGATGACGATGGGCGACCGCGTCGCGGTGATGCGCAAGGGCCGGCTCCAGCAGGTCGCCGACCCGCAGACGCTCTACGACCACCCCGTCAACATTTTCGTCGGCGGCTTCATCGGCTCGCCGGCGATGAACATGATCGAGGCGACGCTCGAGCGCCGGAACGGCGGGCTGGCGGCGAAGGTCGGCGAGCAGGAGATCCCGATCACCAGCGAGGAGGTCGCTCAGCGGCCCGGGCTCGCTCGGTACGTCGACAGAGACGTCGTGCTCGGGGTCCGGCCCGAGGATCTCGAGGACGCGGCGCTCGCTCCCGAAAGCCGTGCGCGGCTGCGGGGCACGACCGAGCTGACCGAGGCGCTGGGCTCGGAGATCGTGGTGCACTTCGAGATCCCGGCGAAGCACGCCGTGACCGACGAGGTCCGGGAGCTCGCCGAGGACGTCGGCGACGAGGCGCGCGTCGACCAGCTCGCGGAGGAGAACACCGCCACGCTCGTCGGGCGCTTCGGGCCGCGCTCCCGCGTACGCGAGGGAGACAAGGTCGAGGTGGCCGTCGATACGCGTGCATTGCATTTCTTCGACCCGGAAACAGGTCTTGGAATCTACGAGGAAGCGGAGAAGGGAGAAGGATCGTGAGCAGACGCAGCATTCAGGCCGCCGTGGTCCTAGCGGCGGTCATTGCACTCGCAATCGTCGTCGCCGCGGTCTTCGGGGGCACCTCGCAAGGCGCCGTCAAGACCGGCAAGAAAGCGGCCGTGAACACAGCGGTCAAGGGCAAGGTGACGTTCGACGGGATCTGGACGTCGTCGACCGGACAGAAGCCGTTCCAAGCCGTGATCGACGCCTTCCACAAGAAGTTCCCAGGCGTGACCGTCAACTACAAGCCGGTCGGGAACAACCTGCCCACCGTGCTGGCCACAGCGGTTGCCGGCGGTCATCCACCCGACATGGCCGACATCGCCCAGCCGGGCACGATCAAGCAGTTCGCGAACCAGCACAAACTCAAGCCGATCACGTACGCGAACAGCGTGCTGAACAAGAACTTCAGCAAAGGCTGGCTGAGCCTGGGCAAGTTCAACGGCAAGCAGTACGCGTTCGTCTTCAAGGCGGCCAACAAGTCACTCGTCTGGTACAACGTGCCGGCCTTCAAGACGGCAGGGGTCAAGCCGCCGAAGACGTTCTCGAACCTGCTCAGTATCGCCAAGACCATCAAGGCGTCGGGAACGCCGGCGTACTCGATCGGCGGCGCAGAGGGCTGGACCCTCACCGACCTGTTCGAGAACATCTACCTGCGCACGTTCGGCGTGGCGAAGTACAACCAGCTGAGCGCGCACAAGATCAAGTGGACGGACTCGTCCGTGACCACAGCCCTCAAGTCGATGGGGAAGATCCTGGGCGACACCTCGAACATCGCCGGCGGCACGGCGGGCGCGCTCCAGGACTCGTTCAACCAGTCGGTGACGAATGCGTTCGCGTCGCCGCCGAAGGCTGCGATGGTGTTCGAGGCCGACTTCGTCGGCGGCGTGATCCTGTCGCAGACCAAGGCGAAGCCCAAGACAGGGTTCAACACGTTCGTCTGGCCCCAGATCACGGCCGGAGCGAACGCGAAGGCGGTCGAGATCGCGGGCGACCTGATGGTCACCTTCCGCGACACGCCGGCCATCCGTGCGTTCGTGAAGTACCTCGCGACGCCGCAAGCGGCAGCGATCTGGGCGAAGCAGGGCGGCTTCGGCACCGGTAACCACAACATGTCCGCGAAGGTCTATCCGGACGCGATCACCCGCGCGACCGAGGCGCCGCTGCTGACGGCGAAGTCGGTCGTGTTCGACATGTCCGACAACCAGCCGCCGGCCTTCGGCTCGACCGCGGGCCAGGGCGAGTGGGGGCTGTTCCAGAAGTTCCTCCAGAGCCCGAGCAACATCAAGAGCATCCAGCAGCAACTGGAGGCAGCCGCGAAGGCGGCCTACAAGTAGTCCGTTGAGTGCGGGAGGAATCACCGCGGAGCCGCCCGTCGCGGCGGCTCCGCCCCCCGGCGGCGAGCCAGGGCGGTTCAGCCGCTACCTGACGGCCGCCGTCTTCCTCGCGCCGGCGTTCATCATGCTCGGCGTGTGGATGGTCTATCCGGCCGTCTACACGATCATCCGGAGCTTCTTCGGCCCGACCGGATTCCTCGGCTCCTGGGTCGGGACCGACAACTACCACACGCTCTTCACGAGCTCGTACTTCACGACCGCGATCAAGAACAACGCAATCTGGGTCGCGGTCGTGCCCGCGTTCGTCGCGGCGATCGGGCTCATCTTCGCCGTCCTGACCGAGCGGGTGCGCTGGTCGCTGGCGTTCAAGACGGTCGTCTTCCTCCCCATCGCGATCTCGGCCTTCGCTACGGGCGTGACCTGGCGGATCCTCTACGACCAGAACCCGGACACGGGCGCGATCAACGCGCTCGGGCGAGTCGTCTCGGACGCGGTCACGCCGCCCGGCGTTCTTTCCAGCGCACTCCCGTCGACGTCGACGCTGCAGCCGCACGGAGGCGGGCTCCTGCTCAAGACCCCCCTGCATCCCGGGGGCGTGGCGCTGCTCGGGCTGACGGGCATCGCGCCGCAGGACGTGCCGGGCGGAGCGAAGCAGGCCGTGAAGCCGGCTTCACAGTCAGGACAGATCAACGGTGTGGTCTGGCGCGACTTCAAGCCCGGCGGCGGCAAGCCCGGCGTCGTGGAGAAGGGAGAGCTCGGACTGCCCGGCGTGAGCATCGAGCTGCACTCGAGCTCCGGCAAGGTCGTGCAGACGGCAAAGACCGCCGCGGACGGCTCGTTCGCGTTCAGCAACGTCCCGGCCGGGACCTACCAGGCGGGCGTCGGCGCCAGCACGTTCGCGAAGCCGTTCGGCGGCTACTCCTGGCTCGGCGACAGGCTGATCACGCCGTCGCTCCTGATCGCCTACATCTGGATCTGGGCGGGCTTCGCCATGGTCGTGATCGCTGCCGGCCTGTCGTCGATGCCGCGCGACGTGCTGGAGGCCGCCCGCACTGACGGGGCGAACGAATGGCAGGTGTTCCGCCGGGTGACCGTGCCGCTGCTCGCGCCGGTGCTCACCGTCGTCTTCATCACGATGATCATCAACGTCCTCAAGGTCTTCGACATCGTGTTCGCCCTGGCGCCGGAGTCGGAGTACCGGAACGCGAACGTCCTCGCGTTCGCGATGTGGCAAACGGCGTTCTCGGGAGGCGGGAACTTCGGAGTCGGCTCGGCGATCGCCGTCTTCATCTTCCTGCTCGTCCTTCCCGTGCTCCTGCTGAACGTTCGCCGCTTCAGGAGGGAGCTCTAGCCGTGGCCGCGGCAGCCCCTGCAGTCGAGGTCAAGGTTCCGGTTCCGCACGAGCGGGCGTCGGCCAGGATCCTGCGGGCACTCAGCCGCGGGCCGCTTCAGCTCGTGCTCGTCGTCATCGGGTTGCTCTGGCTCGTGCCGACCTTCGGGCTCTTCATCACCTCGATCCTCCCCCTCTCGGACCTGGCGACCAGCGGCTGGTGGCAGATCTTCTCCCATCCGAGCCACGCCACCTTCGCGAACTACAGCGCCCTCTTCCACAACTCAGGCCTGATGACCGCGCTCAAGACGACCGCCTACATCGCGGTCGGCAACACGCTGCTCGTCGTCTTCGTCGGCGCGCTCGCGGGATACGCCTTCGCATGGCTCGACTTCCCGGGGCGGGACTGGCTCTTCATCGCGGTGATCGCGCTTCTCGTCGTGCCGATCCAGATGGCCCTGATCCCGATGTTTCGCCTCTACGACACCCTCGGCCTCTTCGACACCTGGTACGGGATCGCGCTCTTCCACACGGCCTTCGGGCTCCCGTTTGCGATCTTCCTGTTGCGGAACTTCTTCATCGGGCTGCCGAAGGACATCCTCGAATCGGCGCGGATCGACGGCGCCTCCGAGATCCGCATCTTCCTGCGGCTGATCCTGCCGCTCGGGCTGCCGGCGATCGCGTCGCTCGCGATCTTCCAGTTCCTCTGGACGTGGAACGACCTGCTCGTCGCGCTCACCTTCGGACAGAACACGACGCCGATCACGGTCTGGATCTCCGGGCAGCTGCGCGAGTTCGGCTCGAGCCTCGACATCATCGCGCCGGCGTCGTTCATCTCGCTTCTGATCCCGCTGGCCGTCTTCTTCGCCTTCCAGCGCTACTTCGTCCAGGGGCTGCTGGCCGGCTCGGTGAAGTAATGGCCGACGTCGCCGTGGTCGGGTCCGGGCTGGCGGGCTTCACCGCCTACCAGACGCTGCGACGCGGTCTAGAGCCGGGGGAGATCGTCGTCTTCGGCACCGACGCCGACCCAGCCGCGGCGTGGCGGGTGCGGGCCGCCGCGATCCGGCAG
>DASQCM010000189.1:0-10862 GCA_035634675.1 Gaiellaceae bacterium | reverse complement strand
CCGCTACCTCGACAACCCGAACGGCTCGGTCGACGGGATTGCGGGAGTCTGCAACGAGGCCGGGAACGTGATGGGGCTCATGCCCCACCCCGAGCATGCCGTCGACCCGCTGCTCGGCTCGGATCACGGTGCGCTGCTCCTCGCCTCGCTCGTCGACGCGGCGCGCGAGCGGGCGCTCGCCGCGATCTAGGGGCCGAGACCGAGCGTCTCGGCGAGCGCGGGATGCTGGACGAGGGCGGCTTTCAGCCGTCCGATGTCCCGCTCCCGGAGCGTCACCGGCCCTCGCGTGCCGCCGCCCGCGCCGGCGTAGGAGAAGCGGACGAGCCGCTCGCCGTTCGCCGTCTCGAGCAGCTGCACCTTCGAGGAAAACCGCTTCGCCCCGGCCTGCTGCTTGACCGTCAACTCCTCCACGAGATCCGCAGGTCCCCACGGTGTCGCCGCCCTCGTCGCCATGCCAAGGACGCTAGCCGGGAAGGCGTGTCGTGTTTGTGCCGCCTTCGCAGCCGTTTCCTCACCTTGACAAAGGCTCGCGACCAGCGTAGGCCTAGCGCGTGTCGGAGCTTCCCCGCGGCACGGTCACCTTCCTCTTCACGGACATCTGATGAACACGCACACGATCCTTGGCCAGGAGATGCTCGAGCGCGCCGGCGGTCTGCTCGGGCAGGTCGGCCCCCTCGTCCGCTCCTGCCACGAACACTGGGACGGAAGCGGCTACCCCGACCGGCTCGTCGGCGAGGAGATCCCGCTCGTCGCGCGCATCGTCTGTGCGTGCGACGCCTGGAGCGCGATGACGACCGACCGCTCGTACCGCCGTGCGCTGTCGCGCGAGGCAGCGGAGGCCGAGCTCCGGAACTGCGCCCGGACGCAGTTCGACCCGGCCGTCGTCGACGCGTTGCTCCAAGTCCTCTAGCGCACGAGCAGCCCGAAGACGTAGGCGGCCGCGATCGACGCCGCCGGGCCGAGCACCCAGCCCTGGAGGATCAGGAAGAGCGTCGAGAGGTGCACGGTCTCGCGCCCACGGGCAAATCCGGCGCCGGCCATGGCGCCAACGAGGGCCTGGTTCATCGACGTGAAGAAGCCGAACGCCACGGCCACGAGGACGACGCCCGCCTGGACGAGCTGCGCCGCGGTGGCCATCGCCCGATCGACGTCCACGATCTCGAAGGCGACGCGCCGGAGGAGCGGCTTTCCCCAGGTGAGTACGCCGACTGCAATCGCGGCGCCGCCGATCGCCCCCGCCTCGAGCGGGCTGAACGTGCCGGTGCCGACGAGAGCGCCACTCGCGTTCGAGACGTCGTTCGCGCCCATGGCGAAGGCGGCGATCGCCCCCATCGCGACGAGCGCCGTCCCGATCCGCTCGCCGAGCCGGAGGCGGTCGAGGCCGAGAGTCAGGAGCAGGCCGAGGAAGATCGCCGCGATTGGCGCCGCCGCCCAGACGATGATCAGGTGCCAGATCGACGTCCATTGGACGCCCGTGCCCGTGGCAAGCGCGACGCCGATGACCGAGAAGACGAGGATCTGGATCGTCGAGGTCGGCATGCGGAAGCGGTTGAAGAACGTCGTCACCGCAAAGGCCACTCCGATCACGACGACCTGCTGGGTAACGGAGAGCGCGCCATCGGTGAGCCCTGACCCCACGCGCTTCTCGACCTCGTGGCTCGCGAAGGTCGCGCCGAGGAACGCGAGCGGCGCCATGAGCAGCAGCGCCTGCCAGGTGCCGATCGCGCCCAGCGCGTGGGGCATGCCCATCACCGCGCCGGTGTAGTGGGCGCCGATGCTCCACGCGAAGCCGACCGCCAGCACGATCAGGAGCGCCGTCAACTCGCGCGGACGCTACATGCCGTGGCGGCGCGGCCTCTGAGGCTGTACGGTCCGCAGGCAATGGAGGGTCGCGAGGAGCGCGATCCGGGCTACGACGACTGGTTCGACGAGCCCGAGCCGCCCACGGAGACGCAAAGTGGCGCCGGCCGCCCTGTCTACGACGGCGGCGACGACGAGGTCTGGGTGCTGCCGGAGGACGAGAGCCCGCACACCGGCCGCCGGCGTGAGTTCGTGGTCGGAGGCCGCACCCTGACGACGACCCAGCTGGCGATCATCGCCGGATCCTTCCTGGCCCTCTTGCTCGCGATTCTTGCCGCGGCCGGAGTCTTCAGCAGCAGCAAGCCCGCTGCGCCGCCGGTGGCCACGCCGCCCCCGCCGAAGAAGGTCACCACCACGGTGACAACGCCGACGGTGGCGACTCCGGCGGTCCAGGCGCCGTCCACGACGCTCAGCCCCGGCGACACCGGCTCGGAGGTGAAGAACCTCCAGCGGGCGCTCAACTCCCTCGGCTACCCGGTTGGCACGGTGGACGGCGACTACGGGCCTGCGACGCAGATCGCGGTGGAGAAGTTCCAGGTCGCCAAGGGCCTCGCCGAGGACGGCGTCGTCGGCCCGGAGACGCTGGCCAAGCTGCAGCAGGCGCTCGCCGGCTGATCCCGTTTGATCCGCTCCTTTCAGCACCTCGGCGCACTCGAGGCGGGAGGCTTCGTCTACGACGTCGGGACAGGGCAGCTCAGACGGATTTGCTGATCCCGTTCCGCTCTTGCGGAATGAGCAGCTCGAAGCGCGCCCCACGGGCCCGCGGGTCGTAGACCAGGTCGCCTCCGTGGGCCTGCGCGTAGGCGCGCGCGATGGCGAGGCCGAGGCCGTGGCCCGTCTCGCCCTTGCCGCGTGCGAAGCGGTCGAAGATCCGCCCCTCGAGCTCCTCGGGAATGCCCGGGCCCGAGTCCTCGACGGTGACGCGGAGGTGACGATCGCGCTGCTGCGCCTCGATCCGGATCGGCGGGAGGCCGTACCGCGCCGCGTTCGCCAGCAGGTTCGAGATGACGCGGTCGAGCACGAGCGGGTCGACGACCGCCGCCAGGTCGTCGGGGATGTCCAGCTCGACGGCCCCGGACGAGGGCAGGACACCGTCCACGACGTCCGCCAGCACGGCCTTGAGCACGACTGGCCGGGGCTCGACGCCGATCGCGCGGGCGTCGAGACGCGAGAGGTCCAGCAGCTCCTCGAGCAGCCGGCGTAGCCGTTCGCCCTGCTCGACTCCGGCCTGGAGGAGCTCCTCACGAAGCTCGGGGGTCAGCTCGTCGCCGCGTTCGGCGAGCGTCTTGAGGACGCCGTAGACAGAGGTCGCCGGCGTGCGCAGCTCGTGCGATGCGATGGCGACGAAGTTGAGCTTCAGCTGGTCGAGCTGCACGAGCTCCTCGTGGAGCCGCGCCCGCTCGATCGCGATCGCCACCCGCTCGCCAACGAGCTGCAGTAGCTCGACGTCGTCCCGGGTGAACTCACGCGGCTCGAGCGTGCCGACATGGAGGACGCCAAGCGAGATTCCGCGCACGATCAGCGGCACGCCGAGCATCGACTTGAGGTGCTTCTGCCGCAGGATCGGGTTGTAGACCTCGTACTCGTCGACGTCGATCACCATGGGCTCGCCCTCGGCGGCGACCTTCCCCGCGAAGCCGGCGCCCACGGGAATCCGCACTCCGACCTCCTCCTCGATTCCGAGGGCCGCGCGCGCGACGAGCTCGTTCGACTCCTCGTCGAGGAGCAGCACGGCGCACGTGTCGGCGCGGAGGATCGATCGAATCCGGGGCAGCAGGACGCGCAGGAGCTCCTCGACCTCGAGGTGGGCGAGCGCCGCGTCGGTCACGGCCTGGACGTTTTCGATCCGTTGACGGGCGAAGCGCTCCGCCTCGAACGCGCGCGCGTGCTGGATCGCGAGCGCGGCGCGATCGGCGACGAGCTGGAGCAGCTCGATCTCGTCCTTCCGGAAGTCCCGCGGGACGAGCGAGCCGACGTGGAGGACGCCGCTCACCTCTCCCTCCACGATCAGCGGCACGCCGAACATCGACTTGATCCCCTTCGCGCGCAGGATCGGGTTGAGGACGTGCGCATGGTCGACATCGTCGAGGACGACCGGCCGCTTCTCGGCGGCGATGCGGCCGGCAAAGCCGCCGCCGACCGGGATGCGGACACCCTGCTCGACTTCCTCCTCGATGCCGAGCGCTGCGCGCGCCACGAGCTCGTCCGTCTCCTCGTCGAGCAGGAGGATCGCGCACGTGTCGACCTCGAGGATCAGCCGCGTTCGCTCGAGCAGCGCGCGAAGGAGGTCGTCGAGCTGCAGATGCGCGAGCGCCGCGTCGGTGACGGATTGCAGCCGTCGTACGTGCTCGGCGCTGGATCCCTGCGTCCACACAGGACGGTTGTCTCCGCGCGGCTAGAAGCTACGCCTGGCGGCGCACGAGAGTGCGGCGAGCGCCGACCGGACATGATTCCCGGGCCGTGAGAGCCAGGGTGCCGCACGTCCTCCGCGCGAACCGGAACTTCCGGAACTACTTCTTCGGCCAGTCGGTGTCGATGCTCGGCGACCAGATCACCGCGATCGCCCTGCCCCTGACGGCGATCATCGCGCTCGACGCGACCCCGGGCCAGATGGGCGCGCTGACGACCGTGTACCTCCTGCCCAACCTGCTCTTCTCGCTCCACGCGGGCGTCTGGGTCGACCACAGCGGGCGGCGGCGCCTCGTGATGCTGGTCACGGATGTCGCGCGAGCCCTGCTGATGCTGACGATCCCGATCGCGTTCGCGTTCCACGAGCTGACGTGGCCTCAACTCTACGTCGTGTCGTTCCTGCTCGGCACCGCGAACGTTTTCTTCTACGTCAGCTACGGCGGCTTCTTCCAGACGATCGTGGAGCGCGAGGACTTCATCGACGCGAACACGCTACTCAACGGCAGCCGCGGCTTCTCGTTTCTCGGGGGAACGAGCCTCGGCGGCGCGCTCGTCCAGCTCCTGCACGGGCCGTACGCGCTCGCGCTCGACGCAGGGACGTTTCTCTGGTCGGCGCTCTTCATGGGGCGAATCGACGCGAAGGATCCTCCAGGCGCGCCCCGCGAGTCCGGTGGCCTGAGCACCGGCCTGCGCTGGATCCGCCACAACCCCGTGATGCGCGCCGAACTGCTCGGCGTTGCGACCATCAACTTCTTCAACTTCATCTACTGGGCCCTGTTCCTGCTCTACGCGAGCCGCTACCTCGACGTGTCGCCGGCGACGATCGGAGTTGTGATCGGGGTCGCCGCCGCCGGCACGCTCGTCGCGTCGGCACTCACCGGCCCGATTGCGCGGGCGATCGGAGTCGGGCCTGCCTTCCTCGTCGGCTGCTTCCTCTTCCCCGCTCCGCTACTGCTCGTGCCGCTGGCGCCGCCAGGCGGGCCGCACTGGCTCGTGATCGCGTTCCTCTTCACCGCCGAGTTCGTCTCGGGGCTCGGGCTGATGCTGCTCGACATCCTCGCCGGAGCGCTGCAGGCCGGGCTGGTGCCGCCGCCGATCCGGTCGCGAGTCGGGGGAGCGTTCATGGTCGTCAACTACGGCGTCCGGCCGCTCGGCACGACGCTCGCGGGCATCCTCGGCACGACGATCGGGGTCCACAACACGATCTGGGTCGGCGCGGGCGGCGCGCTCCTCGGGATGGCCTTCCTCCTCCCCTCGCCGATCCGGCAGATCAAGGACGTGCCCGAGCCGGCGGAGATCGAGCAGTCGTGGGGCGCTGTTACCGAACTGGCTGCTGAGGCCGCGCCGGCACCCGAGAGCAGCGGAGCGTAGGCGGCGTGCTTATCCGGTGCCCGGCCGCCACGGCTCGTGTACGTGCGCGAGCCAGACCAGCTCGGGGTCGAGCGCGCGCACCCGCAGCTGGCCTTCGGTCTCTGGCTCGTCGAGCTCGCCGAACCAAACGGCCACGTCGCCACCAACGACGATCGGACGCTCGCCGGTCTCGACGACAACCACCTGCGAGCCGCGTGTGTGGCCCGGCGCCGGGACGAGCCGGAGCCCGGGAAGCAGCTCGAGCTCGCCGTCGACCGGCACGTACCGCACACCGGGCGCCTCGACCCACTCGCGGATGGTGTAGTCGTCCTCGCTGCGCGCGTCGTCGAGCTCCCGACGTTGAACGTGAATCGGCCTGCCCGCGAAGAGGTGATTGCCGCCGCAGTGGTCGAAGTGGAGGTGTGTGTTGACGACGATGTCGATGCCGGCGAGGTCGAAGTCCTGGTCGCTCAGTGGACGGAGGCGGGGATCGAGGTCGGCCACCGCCGGGTGCAGCTCCGTCATGCCGGTGTCGACCAGCACCCGCGCATCGGGATGGTCGATGACGTGTACGTAGACCGGCATCCGCTCGCCCTCGGCGAGCAACTCGGCCACGAGGACCGGCGCGATGGTGGGCGGCGACGACACGCGCTGATGCGGCATCGAATGACTCCTCTCTCGGCGGCCTCCTCGGGCCGCACGTAAGACGTTGCTCTCCGGTAGACGGCTCGGCGACCGGTAACTCATCGGCCTCCGTTCGCGCCAGCGTCTGCCGGTCTGGAAGTGTGTGGGCATGAGGTTTCTTCTTACGTCCGCCGGCATCTCGAATGCGAGCATCCACGACGCGCTCGTCCACCTGCTGGGCAAACCCGTTGCCGAGTCGAGTGCCCTTTTCATTCCGACGGCGGTGTACCCCTTCCCCGACGGGCCGGGCATGGCCTGGAAGGCGATCTGCGGTACGGCCCCGAGCCCTCTGGCCGAATTGGGTTGGAAGTCGCTGGGAGTGCTGGAACTCACTGCGCTCCCAAGCATCCAGCCCGAGAGTTGGGTCCCCAGGCTCCGCGAGACCGACGCCGTCCTGGTCTGGGGCGGCGATGTCCTGTACCTGTGTCATTGGATGCGGCAGTCTGGACTGGCAGACCTCTTGCCGTCGTTGAGCGAATCGGTCTATGTGGGGGTGAGCGCCGGGAGCATCGTGGTGACGCCATACAACTGCGACGCGGAGTTCAACCTTCAGTACGTGCCCGCGGGCAGCGCCATGGCGGAGGAAGGGGGCAGAGCGTTGGGGCTGGTCGACTTTGCGTTGCGCGTGCACCTGGACCGCGAAGGCTTCGACGACTCGTCTTTGTCCAACATCGAAAAGTGGGCGGCCGGGATCCCAGTCCCGACGTACGCAATCGACGATGAGACCGCCATCAAGGTGGCTGACGGCAGGGTCGAGGTCGTCTCCGAGGGGCGCTGGAAACTCTTTACGCCGACCCCGGAGGCGGCCTAGTTGGGTCAGGGCTACTTGCCGCTGCGGTCGATCAGCTCGATGCGGTAGCCGTCCGGATCCTGGACGAAGCAGATCAGCGAGCCGCCCTCGCGGACGCGGTAGGGCTCCCGCTCGGGCTCGATGCCCTGCCCCTTCAGCTCCGCGAGCGTCTGCTCGAGATCGTCCGCGGCGACCGCGATGTGCCCGTAGCCCGTGCCGACGTCGTACGTGCGGCCGTCGTGGTTGTAGGTCAGCTCGAGCACCGACTGCTGATCGCCGAGCGAGAAGAAGTAGTTTGTCGCCTCGACCTCGCCGTTGCGGACGATGTCCATATCCCGGTCGAAACGGAAGCCGAGCGCCTCGTAGAAGGTCCGGCTCTTCGCCGGATCCGTGATCCGCACCATCGTGTGGAGGAACTCGGCCACACCTGGATCCTACGAGGCTCATAGAATCGACGTCGCATGGCACTCGCAGTCCGCACCCTCGAGAACTTCGTCGGCGGGACGTGGGTCCCCGCGACCGGCGACCGCGCACGCACCATCGTCTCTCCCGTGACCGGTGAGACCCTCGCCGACGCGCCCGATGCGAGCTCGGCGGACGTCGACGCCGCGGTCGGGGCGGCGCGGCGAGCCCAGCCCGCGTGGGCTGCGCGGTCTGCATGGGAACGGGCGGAGATCTGCCACGCGATCGCGGACCTGATCAGCGAGCGCCGCGAGGACTTCGCGCGCGAGCTGACGCTCGAACAGGGCAAGCCGTACGCGACCGAAGGGCTCGGCGACATCGACGAGACCGCGGAGAACTTCCGCATCGCCGCGGAGGACGTGAAGCGGCTGGAGACGGCGGTCATCCCTTCCCAGGATCCGGGCAAGCGGATCCTCACCTTCCGCAAGCCGAACGGGGTCTACGCAGCGATCACGCCGTGGAACTTCCCCACGCTGATCCCGGTCGAGCTGATCGCGCCTGGAATCGCCGCCGGGAACACGATCGTGATCAAGCCGTCGGAGTGGACGCCGCTGGCGATGGCGAACTTCATGCAGATCATGGCCGACGCCGGGCTGCCGGACGGCGTCGTGAACGTGATCTACGGCGGCGGAGAGGTCGGCGAGCGGCTCGTCACGCACCCGGACGTGGACGGGATCGGCTTCGTCGGCTCGCATCGGACAGCCGACAGGATCGTCCGAGCGGCGGGGCTGAAGCGGTCGCTCATCGAGGCGAGCGGCAACGGACCGGTCATCGTCTGCGAAGACGCCGACCTGCCACGGGCCGCACTGGGGGCTGTGTTCGGCGGCTTCTTCTGCGCGGGTCAGGTGTGCTGCGCGACCGAGCGCGTACTCGTCCACGAACGCGTCCACGACTCGTTCCTCGAAGAGGTCGTCAAGGTTGCGACGCAATGGCCGCTCGGCGATCCGTTCGAGGCGGACACGAAAGTAGGGCCGATGAACAACGAGCCGACCGCAGCGAAGATGGACGCGCACCTCGACGACGCGGTCGGCAAGGGCGCCGAGATCGTGCTCGGCGGCTCTCGCGAGAGCGGCCGGCCGACCGAGCTCTATTACGAGCCGACCGTCGTCACCGGCGTCGGACTCGACACGTTGATCAACCGCGAGGAGACGTTCGGGCCGATCGTTCCCCTCATCCGGGTCGGATCGGACGACGAGGCGCTCTCCGCGGCGAACGACTCGCACCTCGGGCTCCAGGCGGCGGTCTACACGTCGAGCCTTTCGCGCGCGTTCCGCTACCTCGACAACCTGCGCGTGGGCAACGTCGTCGTGAACGATTCGACCGACTACTGGGAGGCGCACGAGCCGTTCGGCGGCGGGTCGGGTACCCAGAGCGGCTGGGGCCGGATCGGCGGCCGCTACACGATGCTCGACATGACCGATCTGAAGACGGTCGTGCTCGACGTCGGCGGCGGGCTCACGTAGCGGCTCGAGGCTCGGCGGTCTCAGGCGGCTTCGCGCGCCTCAGACCGCGCGGCACGCAGCGAGGCCAGTCGAACCGAGCCGGTGGCGAGGGCGACGCCGACGAGGATGAGCGCGAGGGAGGCGAAGTCGGTCGCGCCGAAGCTCTCGTCGAGGAACACCGTGCCGTAGAAGAGCGCGATCGGCGGCACGAGGTACGTCACGAGCGTCGCGTAGTTCGGGCCCGCGCGCTGGATGAGCGCGAAGAAGAGCAGGTACGCGATTGCGGTGCCGACGATGCCGAGGACGAGGATCGATGCGATCGTCTTTCCGTGCCACGCTTCCGCCGGCGCCTGCGCGACGCCGACCGGGAGAATCGCCACGGTCGAGACGACGGTCGAGGCGAGCGCCACCACGAGCGGGGCCGTTCCGCGCAGGTAGCGGCCCGCGAGCAGCGTCCCGATCGCATAACAGAGCGCCATCCCGACGACCGCGAACGCGGCGAGCAGCTTTCCGTGCGGCTGCGCGCCCACGAGCAGCGCGACGCCGACGAACCCGATGCCGAGTCCCACGAGGCGGATTCCGCCCACTCGGGCCTCCCGGAAGAAGGCGAACGCGAGCAGTGCGTTGAAGATCGGCACCGATCCCTGGATGATCGAGGCGAGCCCGGAGTCGATCCGCGTCTCGCCCCAGGAGAGAAGCCAGAAGGGCAGCAGCGTGTTCACGAGCCCGATCACGACGAGCCAGCGCCACACGCCGCGGATCTGAGCCAGCGTCTCGCGCGGGCCGAGCCGGACGACGGCGATCGCGGCGAGGAGCAGGGCGGCCGAGGCGAGACGACCGAGGATCAGCGTCGACGGCGCGAGCTGCCGGTCCGCGATCTTGATCAGCATGAAGGACGCGCCCCAGATGAACGCGAGCAGCGTGAGGATGACGATCGGCCGGCGCATCTACCTGGGGGAACGCAACGCACTCCTGCGGCGTGAGATTCCGCCGCAACCCTGGTTAGACTGAATCACCTGTCGGAGGTCGCCGCCCAGCCTCTCCACCGCGCCCTCGGTCTCACCGACCGGGAGGCGGAGCGTATCCGGGAGCTGCTCGGCCGAGACCCGAACCATTTCGAGCTCGCGGTCTTCTCCCTCCTCTGGTCGGAGCACTGCGGTTACAAGCACTCGGCGCCGCTCCTGAAGCGGCTGCCCTCGGCCGGCGAGCGCGTGCTACAGGGGCCTGGCGAGAACGCCGGAGTGCTCGACCTCGGCGACGGGACGGCGGTCGCATTCAAGGTCGAGTCGCACAACCACCCGTCGGCGGTGGAGCCGTTCCAGGGCGCGGCGACCGGCATCGGCGGGATCCTCCGCGACGTGATCGCGATGGGCGCGCGGCCGATCGCGCTGCTCGACGGGCTCTGGTTCGGCGCCCCCGACTTCCACTTCCAGCAGGCCGTCGCGGGGATCGGCCATTACGGCAACTGCGTCGGCGTACCGACGGTCGGCGGTCAGACGGTCTTCGACACTGCGTACGCCTCCAACTGCCTCGTCAACGCGATGTGCGTCGGCCTGCTCGAGACCGAGCGGCTGCGCTCCGCGAAGGCGAGCGGGCCTGGGCGCGTCGTCGTCCTCTACGGCGCGACGACCGGGCGCGACGGCATCGGCGGCGCGTCGGTGCTCGCCAGCGCCGAGCTGAGCGAGGACGACGCAGACAAGCGCCCGTCCGTCCAAGTCGGCGACCCGTTCACCGGCAAGAAGCTGATCGAGGTCTCGCTCGAGCTCGTCGAGTCGGGCCTCGTCGAGTCGCTCCAGGACTGCGGCGCGGCCGGCCTCGCCTCCTCGCTGTCGGAGATGGCGTCCGAGGGCTCAGGCATAGACGTC
>DASQCM010000188.1:0-21563 GCA_035634675.1 Gaiellaceae bacterium | reverse complement strand
CGCGATCGCCGCCGACGAGGAGATCCGCGTCGACGACCTGCACCAGCTCGTGACCCGCGCGCACCCGTTCAAGGACCTGTCGCGGCAGCAGCTCGAGAACGTGCTCGACATGCTCGCCGGCCGCTACCCGTCGGACGAGTTCGCCGAGCTGCGGCCGCGCATCGTCTGGGACCGCACCGCGGGTGTCGTCCGCGGCCGGCCGGGCGCGCGGCGGCTCGCGGTCACGAACGCCGGCACGATCCGCGCTCGCGACGGCGCGCGCCGGCTCGCCGTCACGAACGCGGGCACGATTCCCGACCGCGGCCTCTTCGGCGTCTTCCTGGTGGACGGCGGCGGGAGGGTCGGCGAGCTCGACGAGGAGATGGTCTACGAGGCGCGGGCCGGCCAGACGTTCCTGCTCGGCGCGTCGACGTGGCGGATCGAGGAGATCACACGGGACCGCGTGCTCGTCTCGCCGGCGCCGGGCGTGCCGGGCGCGGTGCCGTTCTGGAAGGGCGAGGGCATCGGGCGGCCGTACGAGCTCGGCGAGGCGATCGGCAAGTTCGCGCGCGAGCTGCTCGCGCAGAAGGAGCCGAAGGTCGCCGACCTCGACGAGCGTGCCGAGCGGAACCTCGTCACCTTCCTCCGCGAGCAGGAGAAGGCCACCGGCGCGCTGCCCTCGGACAGGACTGTCGTCGTCGAGCGCTTCCGCGACGAGATCGGCGACTGGCGCATCTGCATCCTCACGCCGTTCGGCGCGCGAGTCCACGCGCCATGGGCGATGGCGGTCGGTGCGCGGCTCCGCGAATCGCTCGGCCTCGAGGTGCAGTCGATCTGGTCGGATGACGGCATCGCCTTCCACCTGCCCGACGCGGACACGCCACCGGCGACCGACCTGCTGATGCTCGACCCGGACGAGCTCGAGGAGCTCGTGCTCGCCGAGGTGGGGCAGTCTGCGCTGTTCGGCGCCCGCTTCCGCGAGAACGCGGCGCGCGCGCTGCTTATCCCGCGCCGTCGGCCCGGCGAGCGAACGCCGCTCTGGCAGCAGCGGCTCAAGGCCCAAGGACTCCTCCAGGTCGCGCGGAAGTACGCGAGCTTCCCGATCGTGCTCGAGACCTACCGCGAGTGCCTGCAGGACGTGTTCGACCTGCCGGCGCTGAAGCGGCTGCTCGGCCGGGTGCGCGCCCGCGAGATCGACCTCGTGGACGTCGAGACCCAGAGCGCGTCGCCCTACGCGTCGTCGCTCCTCTTCGACTACATCGCGACGTACATGTACGAGGACGACACGCCGCCTGCGGAGCGGCGTGCCCAGGCGCTGTCGCTCGACCGCGACCTGTTGCGGGAGCTGCTCGGCCAGGAGGAGCTGCGCGAGCTGATCGACCCGGCGGCGCTCGCAGAGGTCGAGACTTCGCTGCGTCCCTTCCCGCAGGACCCCGAGCGGCTGTATGACCTGTTGCGCCTGCGGGGCGACCTGCGCAGCGGCGAGTTCGACGAGGCGCACGCCGCGATCCTGGAGGCGGAACGGCGCGCCGTTCGCGTCCGGATCGCAGGGGAGGAGCGGCTCGCCGCCGCTGAGGACGCGGGCCGCTACCGCGACGCGCTCGGCGTCGTCCCGCCGTCAGGTTTGCCCGCCGTGTTCCTCGAGCCGGTGGCCGACGCGCTGCGCTCACTCGTCGCGCGCTGGGCGCGCGGCCGCGGGCCGTTCACCACCGCGGAGGCGTCGGCCTGGTTCGGAGTCGACGTCCAGGAGGAGCTTCGGGAGCTCGAGCGCGAGGAGAAGCTCGTACGAGGGGAGCTGCGCCCCGGCGGCAGCGAGCGAGAGTGGTGCGACCCGGAGGTCCTCCGGCGGCTGCGCCGGGCCTCGCTCGCGGCCCTGAGGCGCGAGGTCGAGCCCGTGGAACAGGCCGCGCTGGGCCGCTTCCTCCCGAGCTGGCACGGCATCGACCGGCGCGCGTCGCTGCGTGAGGCGCTCATCCCGCTGCAGGGCCTTGCGCTCCCGGTGCCGCTCTGGGAGGCGGAGGTGCTGCCACGGCGGGTGCCCGACTACCGGCCCGAGCAGCTCGACCAGCTCTGCGCCTCGGGCGAGCTCGTCTGGGTCGGGGCCGGGCTCGACCGCGTCGCTCTCTTCTTCCGCGACGATGCGGCATTGCTCGGACATCCGCCCGCGGCGACGCCGCCGGAAAGCGAGGCGCACGATGCGATCCGCGCCGCGCTCTCCGGAGGCGCGCTTTTCTGGGACGGCCTCCTGGGCGCCACGGGGCTCGACGCCGAGACCGCGCTGCCCGCGCTCTGGGATCTCGTCTGGAGCGGAGAGGTAACGAACGACTCGTGGTCGCCGCTCCGCGCGGAGCGGCGCTATCAGCCTCCGCGGCCCGACCGCCGTGCCCGCCGCTTCTCGCGGGGCCGGGCGCAGCGTCCCACGGCGACGCAGGGACGCTGGTCGCTCGCGGCGCAACTCTTCACCGGCGGCGAGCCCGACCGCCGCGCCCTCGCCGAGCTACTGCTCGAGCGGCACGGCATCGTGACGCGCGACTCCGTCCGTGCCGAGGGGATCCCCGGTGGCTACAGCGCCGTTTACGGTGAGCTGCGCGCCCTGGAGACGCTCGGCTCCTGTCGGCGCGGCTACTTCGTGGAAGGACTCGGCGGCGCACAGTTCGCGCTCGGCGTAGCCGTCGAGCGCCTGCGGGAGCTGCGGCCGCGCGACGGTGACGAGCCGGAACCGCTCGTCCTCGCGGCCGCGGATCCGGCACAGCCGTACGGGGCCGTCATCCCGTGGCCGAAGCGCGCGGGAGCGCGGGCCGCTCGCGTAGCGGGAGCCCACGTCGTGCTGCTCGGTGGCGAGCCCGCGCTGTTCGTCGAGCGCGGCGGCCGCTCCCTCGTCCCGCTTCGCGAGCCGGAAGAGGAGTGGCTGCGGCCGGCGCTCGCAGCGCTGGTCGGTTTCGTCAAGCGCGGAGGAGCGAAGAGGCTCGCGGTCGAGCGCTTCGACGGCGAGCCGGTCGCCGAGACGCTGGCTATGCCGCTGCTCGTGGAGGCCGGCTTCCTCGCCGGCCCTCGGCGCGCCGTCCTACGCGCCTAGAACGCGTTCCCCCCCGAGGTCGTCTCGTGCCGCAGCCGGAGCCGCCGCCGGGCCGGCGGGAACCACGAAGTCTCGCGGTCGCACCAGCACATAGCCGGCAACGGCGCCCACCGCCGCCACGGCGACGCTCACCATCGCGATCGTGTTGAAGCCCGTCACGAACGCGTGGTGCGCGGCGTGCACCACCCTGTCGCGGTCGGCGGGCGGCACCGCCCGTAAGGCGCGGCCGGTCCCGCCCGACGCCACCGCCCGCGCGAGCTCGTGAACATGCGACGACGCCGGCGTACCCCCGACCAGCCCGGCGAGCGTCGATTGGATTTTCGCCTGGAAGATCGAGCCCAGGCCCGCGATCCCGGTGGCGAGCCCGAGCTGGCGAGCCGTGTTGTTCGTGCCCGACGCCATGCCGCTCAGCTGCGGGCGGACCACGCCGACGGCGGTCGAGGCCAACGCGGGGGTGGCCATGCCTATCCCGATGCCGGCCAGGATCTGGCCCGGCAGCAACGCTGTCCAGCCGGACGAGTCCGAGAGGTTCCCGATGAGAACCAGCCCGACCGTCACGAACGCAAGCCCCGTCCCGAGCAGCAGCCGAACCGGCACGTGCGCTGTCAGGCGACCGCTCAACGGCGAGACGAGCAGGATCGGACCGGTGACCGGCAGCGTCCGAAGCCCCGCCTCGAAGGGCGAGAAGCCGAGCACGTTCTGGAAGAACAGCGTGGTGTAGAGGAACATCGAGAAGATCGATGCCCCCAGCGCGAAGGCGACGATCGTGGCGCCCGTGAAGGCGGGCTTGCGGAACAGCGAGAGGTCGAGCAGCGGGCTTGTCGCGCGGCGCTCCACCAGCACGAACGACAGGAGCAGCAGCGCGGAGGCCGCGAAGCAGCTGACGATGAGGGCACTTCGCCAGCCCTCTTCGTTGCCGCGGCTCAGCGCGTAGACGAGCAGGAAGAGCGCGGAGGACAGGACCGCCGCGCCGCGAACGTCGACCCCACCGGCGGCCGGAGCGCGCGTCTCGCGCAACCGCAACCGCGCGACCACGAGCGCGGCCAGGCCGATCGGCACGTTGACGAGGAAGATCCAGCGCCATGACAGCCCGTCGACGAGCGCACCGCCCACGAGTGGCCCGATCGAGACGGCCGCCGCCGTGGTCCCGCCCCAGATGCCGAGCGCCGTTCCGCGTTCGCGACCCTGGAACTCCTGCGCGATCAGCGCCAGCGACGTGCCGAACATCATCGCCGCGCCGACCCCCTGGGCCGCGCGCGAGATAGTCAGGAAGAGCGGGTCGGGAGCCAGCCCACAGGCGAGCGACGAAGCGGTGAAGACCGCCAGTCCGAGCGAGAAGACGAGCCTCCTGCCGACCATGTCGGCCAGCGACCCCGCCGCCAGCACGAAGCCCGCAAGGGTCAAGGCGTAGGCGTCGATCACCCACTGAAGGTCGGTGAAGTTGGCGCCGAGGTCGCGTTCGATCGAGGGCAGCGCGACGTTCACGATCGTCACGTCGAGCAGCAACATGAAGATGGCGATGCAGCTCGCGAGCAGCGTCCACCACTTGCGTTCCATCGTGCTCCGAGCCTACACCGGAGATCGTTTCGTCAGGCCGACGCGACGACCTTCGGAGGGGTCCCTGGAGCGGCGAGCTTACGTCCGCCCGTGGCGGCTAGTGGATCACTCCTCGTCCAGCTCTTCGCATTCGAGGCAGACCCAGTCGCCCTGGTGGTCACCGTCGGCGCTGAGCACAGCAGGCACCATGGTCACGCCGCAGCGCAGACAGATCGGCGGGCGGTCGTCGTCATCCACGCTGTGAGTATTGCGGGCTCCAGAGGATGGTGGACCCGCGCGGAGGAAAGGGACAAGGCATGCGATATCTCGAGAGGGCGGCGCTGGCTGGCATCGCGACTGGTATGCGCTCCACGAGCGCCGTTGCAGCGTTGATCGTCACCGAAGCGCCAGGTCTGCCGGAACTCGTGAGGGGACCAGTCACCGAGGCCGTGGCAGAGCTCGGCGTCATCAGCGAGCTCATACTGGACAAGCTGCCGTCGACGCCCTCCCGCCTCGAGCCCCCTGGACTCGCCGGACGCGCGGCCTTCGCGAGCATCGCCGGACTCGTGATCGCCCGCGGGGCGAAGCGCGCCGCATTCCCGGCGGTGTTCGTAGCCTCGGTCGCGGCGCTCGTCAGCGCGCGGGTCTTCCATGACATCCGACAAGCCGCCGCAACTCACCTCCCGCCGTCGCATGTGGCGATGGTCGAGGATGCATTGGCGCTTCGCCTCGCCGCCGCCAGCGCTCGCACTTAACGGAACGGCAGCAGCGTCGCCGTCGATTTCTCAGGCCGGGACGAGCTTGTACCCGGAGCCGCGCACCGTCACGAGCCGCTCCGGCTGGGACGGGTTGCGCTCGATCTTCCGCCGCAGGTTCGAGATGTGCACCTCGCAGGCGTGCTCGTCCCCGACGTGCTCGCTCGCCCAGAGGTGCTGCATGAGCTCGCGGCGTGAGACGACCGAGTCCGGCTGCTCGGCGAGGAGGGAGAGCACCTTGAACTCGGACAGCGTCAGGTGGATGCGCTCGCCGTCGACGAGCACCTCGTGCCGGCTGAGGTCGATCTGGAGGCCACCGAGCTTCCGCACGATCGAGGCGCCGCCCGCGCGGTCGAGCTCCCGCCGGCGCAGGATCGCGCGCACGCGGCTGAGCAGCTCGGCGCTCGAGAACGGCTTTGTCACATAGTCGTCCGCGCCGAGCTCGAGCCCGAGCACGCGGTCGGACTCCGCGTCTCGCGCCGTCAGCATGAGGATCGGGACGTCGCTCTCGGCCCGTAGCGCCCGGCAGACCTCGACGCCTGAGAGCCCGGGCAGCATCACGTCGAGCACGACGAGCGAGTAACGGCCCGAGCGGCCCTCCTCGAGCGCCGACGGCCCATCCCGCTCCTCGTCAACCTCGAAGCCCTCGCGGCGCAGCGTGAACGCGACCACGTCGCGCACGCCTGCGTCGTCGTCGACGAGCAGGATCCGCTCGTTCACGCCGCGGGCACCTCCTCCCGCACCTGCGCCGGAGTGAGGAGGATGCGGAAGACCGTGCCGGCGCCGGGCGAGGAGTCGAGCTCGATCCGGCCGCCGAGCGTACGCACCGACTCGCGGACGATCGCGAGCCCGAGGCCGAAGCCGTGCGGGTCGCGCTCGCCGCGGTAGAAGCGGTCGAAGACGTGCCGCTGCACCTCGGGGCGGATGCCGGGCCCGGAGTCCTCGACCTCCACGGTGACCGTGCTCGCGTCGCCGTAGGCGCGGAGGACGACAGAGCCGCGTGTCGTGTGCTTCGCGGCGTTCTCGCCGAGGTTGCGGAGCGCCTGCTCGAGCAGGTCGCGGTTCGCGTCGACCGCCAGCCCGTCGGGAGCCTCGACGTCCAGGGAGACGCCGCCGTGGAGCTGCAGGCCCGCGGCCACCTCGCGCAGAAGCGGTGCAAGCTCGACGACCTCCGCGCGGGGCTGCTCCTGCCCCGAGTGCGCGCGGGCCAGCGTCAGCATCGCGCGCGCGAGCCGCGCCAGCCTGCCGGCCTCGCGCTCGATGTGGGTGAGGAAGCGGTCACGCGCGACGGGATCCTCCTTTGCGCCGGCCTGGAGCACCTCGATCGCTCCGATGATGGTGGTGAGCGGCGTCCGGAGCTCGTGCGCGGCGTTCGAGACGAACTCGCGCTCGGCGAGCTCCCGCCGCTCCTGCTCGGTGAGGTCGTCGACGACGAGCAGCGCCCAGTCGGTCTCGGGCTGGGAAGGGATGCCGGTGACGTTGTAGGCATGGGTCTCGTCCGGCGTCACGTGCACCTGCGTGACGGTCGCACGCTCGTCGAACAGCCGGTGGGCGAACTCGCGGAGCGGGAACCCTTCCCACGGCTCCGGCAACTCGTCTCCCTCCCGCAGCCGGCCGCCGAGCAGGCGGCGAGCCTCGGTGTTCGCGAAGTGGACGACGAGGTCCTGGTCGATCGTCAGCACGCCCTCGTGGAGCCGTTCGAGCAGGAGCCGGAGGCGGTCGCGCTCTGCCTCGATCCTGCGGAACGAGCGCCGGAGCTGGCGGCGCATCCGGTCGAGGTTGTGGGCGAGGACGCCGAACTCGTCGCGGAAGCGGTAGCGGAGCGGCGTCTCGAAGTCGCCCTGCGCGATGCCCTCCGCCGCGACGCTGAGGCGGCGCAGGCGCAGAGCGATCAGCTGCGCGAGCAGCAGCCCGACGATCACGCCGATCACGCCGGCGATCACGCCCGCGCGAAGCGACTCGCCGTTGACGGTGTCGATCGCCGCCGCCACGTCGGGGCGCTCGCTGATCGCGACGAGCGCCTCGCCGCGATACGGGATCGCGGCGACGAACGTGCCTCCGTCGGCGGATCCGCGAACGTACTCCTTGCCGGCGAGCGCGGCCTCCGCTGCTGAGCGCTCCAGGCTCGTCGCTCCCGACCCGGCGCTTGCTGGACCGACGAGCCGAAGCTGCACGTTCCCGTTCAGCTGCTTCGCGACGCGGCTCAGGCTCGCCGGCGTGACGTGTTTCGTCGCAGCCTTCTTCGCGTCGGCGAGCGCCGCATTCTCCCCGTGGTGCCGGAATGCGTGCTCGGAGTGGTCCGAGAACTGCGAGACAACGATCGCCGTCGAGGTCGCCGCGACGACGGCGAAAGCCACCCCGAGCCACCAGCGGACGCCGATCGAGGGTCTGATCACGCCTGAATCGTAGGCTTCCTGCGATGCCGGAAGGCGATTCGCTGCATCGCGCCGCCCGCCGGCTGCAGGTTCTCGTCGGCGAGCGGGTGGAGGTCGAGACGCCGCATCCGCGCGCCGCGGTGAAGCGGCTGCCCGAGCGGCTCGACGGCCGGAGGCTCGAGCAGGTCGAAGCGGTCGGGAAGAACCTCCTCCTGCGCTTCGAGGGCGGGCTCGTCCTCCGCAGCCACCTGCGGATGAACGGCCGCTGGCGCGTCGAGCGGCGGGGAGCGGCCCGGGTAGGGAAGCCGTGGCTCGTCCTGCGCGGCGGCGAGCACGAGGCCGTCCTCTGGAACGGCCCGGTCCTCGAGCTTGTAACAGACTCTTACTTGCGAACCGCAGGCCCCGACATCCTCGGCGAACCTCCCGACTTCGAGGAGATGCTGGCACGACTGCGGGCAGAGCGGGAGCGTGCGATCGGCGACGCGCTCCTCGACCAGCGGCTCGTGGCGGGCATCGGCAACCTCTGGAAGGCCGAGGCGCTGTGGGAGGCGCGCGTCTCGCCGTGGCGCGGCGTCGGCGAACTCGGCGGCGGCGAGCTGCGCGCCGTCCTCGAGGACGCGCACAGGCTGATGCGCACGGCGCTCGATGGGCCACGGCCCCTTCGTCACGTCTACCGCCGCGCAGGTCGCGCCTGCCCGCGCTGCGGCGGCGTCATCCGCTCGGCGCCGCAGGGCGACAACGCACGCATGGCGTACTGGTGTGCGGGCTGCCAGGTAGGAGGCAACGCGCCGCCGTCGTAGTCGTGACTTCGGCATGCGCTCGCCGCACCTCCACGACACGCTCCGCCGCTTCTGCCTCGGCGCCTTCGCGGTCTTCACGCGCGATCTCGAGGACGGAGGGGAGCTTCCGTTCGCCTTCGAGGAGCACGGCTCCTACGGCCGGCCGACGCTGTACGAGTACCGGCCACTCGTCCGTGGCTTCGTCGAGGCGCGGGCCGAGCGGCTCTACGCGCGGGTCGACGTTCAGGACGCCGTAGCCGATCTCCTCCGCGAGCCCGCGGCGCGGATCTTCGCCCACGCGCACGAAGGAGAGGTGCGCGACGAGAAACGGGCCGTGTACCGGAGTGTCCTCATGCCGCTCCTCGTCCGCACCGCCGAGGGCTGCGGCGGCTTCGACTGGGACGACAGCGCGTTCGCGCGCGCGTACGAGGAGCTAGAGGGCTCGCTCTACGGCGAGGGGCATTCCTACGGCGCCGTCGCGCCGCTCGTCGGGCTCTCCGTCGGCACGCAGATCGAGCTCGGCGACGGGATCCGGGTCCGCGTGGCCGCAACCGGCGAGGTGGCGGCGATGTGGCCGGAGGCGGCGGGGTTGCTGCCAAGGAACTTCGGGCGCGAGGTGGACCGGATCTGCGTGCTCGAGCTCGAGCGCTCGCTTCCCGGCGGAGCTGCCGAGGCCCCCGATGCGCCGGGTGAGCTCGCCGACGCGGTGACGGCGATCCGGCTCGCCACTGCGGCGCCGGTGGCCGCGGGCCCGGTCATCTTCGAGCGACTCGACTGGCGGCCGTACGGGATCAGGCCCGTGCTCCCGATTGCCGCGACCGCGCCGCCGGGCGAGCCGACGCGGCTCGACCCGTTCCGCGCCTCGGTCGCGAGCGACGTGCGGCTCCGGCTCGGCGACGCGGACGACGACGCGCGTCTCGGCGACGCGCTCGACCGCTGGGAGCTCTCGCTCTTCCAGTCCGAGCCGTTCCGCGGCGAGCAGCTTCGGCACGCGCTCGAGTCTGCGCTCGGCGAGGAAGACGGAGCCTGGGCGGCCGCGATGCGCGGCGCGGCGCTGCTCGGGGCGACGCCGCAGGAGCGCGCTGATCTCGCCGAGAAGCTGCGCCAGCCGAGCTGCGAGCTGCTGCGGCGCATCCTCGTCGCCGTTCTCCTGCACGAAGACCGTCGCGGGCTCGTCGGCGAGCTCGACGAGACGCTGCTCGGCAGTCCCGCGCGGGCAAGTCTCCAGCAACGCGCCAGCTAACCGCGACAGACACGTCACGGCTTGCCTCGTACCGTCGGGGCATGTTGGAGGCACGCGCTGTCCTGCGGAGGCTGGAGCGGATCGAAGCACTCGAGCGAGAGGGCGCGGACGCCCAACGGCTGCTGCCGGAGCTGCAGGAGCTCGTCCATGAAGCGACCGCCTGGGCCAAGCGCGAGCGCGACCCGCGGGCGCTCAAGGCTGCGGCCGCGCTCGAGCAGGCGCGCGGGGCCCGGGTCACCACAAGAGCGGCGTGTTGATGCGACTCCTCGCGTGCGCACTCGTGCTCTCCGCCGCCCTCGTCCTTCCGGCGGAAGCGGGCGCCTCCCCGACGCCGGTGACTGCCTGGTACATGTACGGCGACTCGGCGAGCGCGCTGCGCTCGTACGCCTACTCGCACGGCTGCAGCTTCGCCCAGGAACAGCCGAACGCGAGCCTCCGCGTGCTGCTGCTCGACTTCGGAGCGGCGCGGAAGCTCGACTCGAGCACCTGGGGCGCGGTCGACTTCAGCAACACGAGGTTCTCCAATGCGGAAATCCTGGCCGCGCTCGAGCGGGCGGCCGACGGCTACCACAACTGCCACGTGAGGGGCGCCGTGGACGTCGTCTACGGGACGAGCAACTACCACCTCTCCGACTCCGGGATGTCCACGACCGACGCGTGGCATGCCGGCTACCACCAGAGCGAGCGCGCGGAGGATCTCCACGACTACCAGGTCTCGCGGGGGTACTCGAGCCAGACCTCGGACGCCGCCGGCGACATGGAGCCGAGCTGGGACGGACCGCTGATCACGAAGCAGCTCGTGAACGGCAACCAGGGCCAGGGCTGGGCGCTTTACTACGACTTCGGCTCGGCCGACGGCTGCCCTCAGAGCGGTAGCGCCGACGGCGGCTGCAACAACGGCTGGCGGGTGAGCGACGTCGGCTACGTCTCCTTCCACGGGCTGGCCGTGCCGCTGCCGGAGGTCTACTACGGCGTCAACGCGAGCCAGTGGACCGTCGTGCGGAAGTGGTGGGACGGCGCCCAGAGCAGCGACTACTTCTTCGGAGGAGTGACCGCGTCGACCGGAGTCGGGTTGACGCCGGCCGCGGCGTGGAACGCACTCGAGTCTCTGAACGGCGGGCTCGTCGACCCGGAGCTGGTCTGCTTCGGATGCTGAGCCTGCGACTTGCCGCTGCCGTCGTCGCCGGCCTCGCCGTGGGGGCGGGAGGCGGCTTCGCACTCGCCGGTGCGGTCCGGGGCGGTGCGCCGGAGAAGGCTGGGGCGCTGGCGCGTCTCGCTTCAGTCGCGACGACCGACTCGAGTGCCGAGCCGGCCCCGGTGCCGAGCTCCGAGCCGCAGCCGATTCCGGGGCGGATGCTCGGCTCCAACGTGCCCGTGCCGATCTCGCCCTCGATCCTCCGCGAGCGGAACGGCTGGCTCGTCAGCGACGGCAGGACGCTCGTCGCCGTCTACGCCGGCGCCGCCGGCAGCGATCCGGAGCTGGGGCGCGTCGTGGTCGTCCGCCAGAACCTTGCCGCCGGGAAGCAGGCGATCCGGATCGTCGATGCCGGACGGACCGGTGCGCTGACGATCGCGAGCGCCCCGCTCGGCGCCTCGATCGAAACGTCTGCGCAGTCGGGAGAGCTCCGCCTCGAGACGGCCGGCGGCGGCCAGATATTGCTCGACCTCGCGACGGACAAGGTCTCACACATTGCTCACGGAGTGGCGTTACCGTGAGCCGTCGCCGCCAGGCCCCGAACGAGTGACTCAGCTTCCCATTCCATACGCCGATAGCCCGGTTGCGACTGCGGTGAGGCGACTTCTCTCAAATCGGAAGGTTCAGCTCCTGCTGAACGGCGGCTTCGGGATCATCCTGCTCGGGGTGGCGATCCTCAGCGTCCGGCACTTCGTGGGCGGGGGCTGGCCGATCCACCACGCCGACCCGGTGCTCGTGTCCGGCTCGGCGCTCCTCTTCCTCGCCGCCTACGCCTTCAAGGCGTGGGGCTGGCAGCGGCTCTTCCACGCGCACGAGCGGCCGACCGCGGGCGCGCTCGCCTTCGCGGGCGGCGCCGCGTGCGTCGGCGGGATCGCGCTGCCCGGCCGCGTCGACGACGCCCTCCGGATCGCGGTCGTGAGGCGCTTCCCCGGAACGAAGACGGGCCTCGGGACGCTCGGGCTGAGCCTGATTGTGCTCGGGATGCTCGACAACGCGGCCCTGACGCCGATGGCGTCGGTCGCCGCCGCCGGCTCGAGCCACTGGACAGCGCGCGCCGGCTTCGCGGTCGTCGCCGTCGCGGGGATCGCCGCGGCTGCCGTCGTCGCCTTCCTGCCCCAGCTCGCCCGCCATGCCTTCGTGACGCGGTGGCGCGCAGGCCGCTGGCTCGCCGAGCACACGCATTGCACGAAGGAGGCGTGGGCCGCCTGGCTGCTCATCTCCGTCTCGTGGAGCCTGCGGGGGCTCGCGGTCTTCCTGCTCCTGAACGCGCTGTCGATGCCGGGCTCGTTCGTGCTGGCGCTCGCCTTCCTCGTCGCCTCGGCCGCTTCGGCTGCACTGCCGATCGCTCCCGCCGGGGCAGCTACCCAGGCCGGCGCGGGCGCCGCGATCCTCGCCCTCAGCGGCGTCGGCACCGCGAACGCCGTCGCCTTCTCGATCGCCGCGCAGGCGCTCGTCATCGTCACCGGCGCCGCCGTGATCCTCCTGATCGCGGCCTGGCAGCTGGCGCTCCGCTTCCGCCCGCGCCCCGCGCGCGCGGCCCCCGCGGCCTAGTCGGCCTCTACGGCGACCGGCGCGCTGCTTGCGACGAAATCTCGCTGCCGCACGAGCGCGAACGCAAGTACGGCTCCCGCGAACAGCACGACCGCGGCGACGACGAGGATCCCGTTCAGGCCGCTGATGAAGGCCGAGTCGGCGAGCGTCTTGGCGTCGGACCGGAACGGCGCCGGAACGATCTGCAGCGCCTGCTGTGTGGCGCCCGAGCTCACCGCCTGCGCGAACGGGTGGACGACCTGCCGGGGCAAGCCGGACGCGGCGATGTGCGACGTGATCCGGCTCTGGAAGATCGCGCCCAACGCGGCGATGCCGGTGGCAATCCCGATCTGCCGGAACGTGTTGTTGATCCCGGATGCCATTCCCGCGCGCTGCGGCTCGACCACGCTCACCGACGTCGAGGCGAGCGGAGCGTTGACGAGGCCGATGCCGACGCCGGCGACGAGGAACCCGGGGAGGAGGGTCGTCCAGCCCGAGTCGACGTCGATGCCCCACATCAGCAGCAGCGCGACGCCGCAGAGTGCGAGCCCTCCGCTGAGCAGGAACCGCACGGGAATCCGTGTCGAGAGGCGCCCCGAGAGCGGCGCGACGCCGAACGCGAGTAACGAGAGCGGCAGGAACCGCACACCGGTCGCCACGGCCGAGTAGCCGAGTACGTTCTCGAGGTAGAGCGGCAGGAAGAGGAACTGGGCGAACATCCCGGACGAGATCGAGAACGCGGTGATCTGGGCGCCGGTGAAGGTCGGAACCTTGAAGAGGCGGAAGTCGAGCATCGGCGATTCCTGTCGCAGCTCGATCGCGGCAAACGCCCCGAGCAGGACGGCCGCCGCTACGAAAAGACCGATCACACGCCCGCTCGACCAGCCCCAGTCGTTCCCGCGGAGCAGCCCGAGGACGAACGCGAACAGCCCTGCCGTCAGCGTGAGCAGCCCCGGGAGGTCGAAGCCGCCGTGCTCCTCGTTGCGCGTCTCGCGCAGCACGCGCATGCCGACGGCGACGCACGCGATGCCGATCGGGACGTTGACGAAGAAGATCCAGCGCCAGCCCACGTACGTCGTGAGCGCGCCGCCGACGAGCGGGCCGATCGCCACCGCCAGGCCGACCGTCGCGCCCCAGATCCCGAACGCGGTGCCCCGCTCGCGGCCGAAGAACTCCTGGGAGATGATCGCGAGCGAGACGGCGAACATCCCTGCGCCACCGATCCCCTGCGCGCCGCGCGCCAGGATCAGCCAGAGCGGGGACTGCGCCGCGCCGCACAGTGCCGAGGCGATCGTGAACAGGCCGATCGCAATCAGGAAGACCCGCTTGCGGCCGAGCAGGTCGCCGAGCGAGCCGGCGTTGAGCATCGTCGCAGCGAGGGTAAGCGCGTACGCATCCACCACCCACTGCAGGTCCGTGAACGAGGTATTCAGCTCGTTCGCGATATCGGGCAGCGCCACGTTGACTACCGTGATGTCGAGGAGCAGCATGAACACCGCCACGCACACCACGATGAGAACGCGCCATTTCCGCTCCACGAACTGGAAACTAACGAAGCAGGAGTCGACTACGGGGCTACGAAAGGTCAGCCGGGATGGCGTTGACGCGGTTGCTACCGCGCTCGCGCGAGCGAGCGGAAGATAAGGGTCCGGAAATGGCCGTGGTCCTCGCCTTCGCGAACCAGAAGGGCGGCGTCGCGAAGACGACGACGACGCTCAACCTCGGGGTGGCGCTCGCGGAGCAGGGGCTGCGCGTGCTCCTCGTCGACCTCGACCCGCAGGGCAACCTGACGATGTCGCAGGGCTGGAACCCCGACGAGATCGACCGCTCGATGTTCGACGTCCTCGTCCACCGGCTGCCGATCACCGAGATCGTGCGCCAGAACGAGCTCGACGTCGCCGTCTCGTCCATCGACCTCGCCGGCGCCGAGCTCGCGCTCGCCTCGATGATCGGCCGCGAGCGCGCGCTCGAGAAGGCGCTCGCCCCGGTGCGCGAGAACTACGACTGGATCCTCATCGACACGCCGCCGTCGTTGGGGCTGCTGACGATCAACGCGCTCGTCGCGGCGGACGGCGTGATCGTTCCCGTCCAGTGCGAGTACCTGTCGCTCCGCGGGCTCGTCCAGCTCGAGAACACGCTGTCCATGATCCGCGAGAACCTCAACCCGAACGTCGGGATCCAGGGCATCCTCGCGACGATGTTCGACCGGCGTCTGCTGCACTCGCGGGAGGCGGTCGAGATCCTGAAGGAGAATTTCGGCGACCTGGTGCTCAACACGAAGATCCGCAAGACGGTGCGCTACGCGGAGGCTCCCGTAAAGGGACAGTCGATCTTCAAGTACGACCCGACCGGCGAGGCCGCGTCGATGTACCGTGACCTGGCGAAGGAGGTGCTCGATGGCGCGTCGGCGCGCCAGCATGCGTGAAGGCCCGCTAGCGGAGCTGTTCCGTGCGACCGAAGCGGCACAGAAGCAGGCGGAGCAGCGCGGCGAGGGTGAGCAGCCTCCGCCCGAGGACGCTGCGACCGCTGCTCCTGAGGCGCCCGCCGAGCCGGACGAGCGGACGGTCGAGCACGTCCCGAGCTGGGAGGAGTCGGGCGTCGAGACGCCGACCCCGCCGACTCCGACGCCCGAGCCGGGCCCGCCGCTGCCAGATCCGCAGCCGCCCCCTCCGTCACCCGACCCGGATCCACTGCCGCCTCCGGCGCCCGATCTTCGCGAGCCGGTCGAGCTGCCTCCCGCCACGCGCTACCTCGAGCCGCTGCCCGAGTCGCCGGCGCGGCTGAACCGTCAGGGCGGGGATGCAGGCGCCTACCTCGCGGTGATCAAGGTCGTCGGCGTCGGCGGCGCCGGCATCAACGCCGTCAACCGGATGATCGACGCAGGGATCAGCCAGGTCGAGTTCATCGCGGTCAACACGGACATGCAGGCGCTCCACACGAGCGACGCGCCGGTGAAGATCCACATCGGCCGCGAGCTCACGCAGGGGCTCGGCTCCGGCTCCGACCCGGACGTCGGCCGCCGCGCCGCCGACGAATCGTACGACGAGCTGAAGCAGGAGCTGCGGGGCGCGGACATGGTCTTCGTCGCCGCCGGAGAGGGCGGTGGCACCGGCTCCGGCGCGGCGCCCATCGTCGCCCGGATCGCGCGGGAGATCGGCGCCCTCACGGTCGGCATCGTCACGACGCCGTTCCGCTTCGAAGGTACGAAGCGGCGCAGCCAGGCGGAGCGGGGGATCGTCGACCTTCGCACGGCGTGCGACACGACGATCGTGATCCCGAACGACCGGCTGCTCGAGGTGCTCGAGAAGTCGACGTCGATGCTCGACGCGTTCAAGGTGGCCGACGACGTCCTCCGCCAGGGCGTGCAGGGGATCTGCGACCTGATCACGATGCCCGGGCTGATCAACCTCGACTTTGCGGACGTGCGGACGATCATGTCCGACTCCGACACGGCGCTGATGGGGATCGGGTTCTCGTCCACGGAGGGAGAGGGCCGTGCGCGGGAAGCGGCGGAGCGGGCATTGCGCTCGCCGCTCATCGACGCCGAGATCACCGGCGCGCGCGGGATCCTGCTCTCGATCGCGGGCGGGGACGACCTGTCGCTCGTCGAGGTGAACGACGCCGCCGAAGTGATCCGCGCGGCGGCGACCGACGACACGAACATCATCTTCGGTGCGACCGTCGACGACCGGCTGAACGGGCAGGTCTGGGTCACGGTCGTCGCGACCGGCTTCGGCGGTCGCGGCCGCCGTCCGCGCGGCGCCGAGTACAGCGGCGAGCGGCAGCCGCAGGCCGAGCAGCCGCGCCCGCAGCAGGGCGACAGCCAGCTCGACGTTCCGTCGTTCCTCCGCGAGTAGCGCGTTTCCGGCGGTGCTGGATCCCTATCTCGCCATCGCCTCGAAGCGCGACGAGCGTCACTACACGGACGCGCCCGTCGACGAGGACGTGCGCCAGCGGATCCTCGACGCCGGCCGGCTGAGCGGCAGCTCCAAGAACCGGCAGCGCTGGGAGTTCGTGGTCGTCTCCGGCGAAGCTCGCGAGCGCCTGGCCGAGGTGGTTCACGCGCCGGAGAACGTTCAGACGGCGGCACTGGTCGTGGCCGTTGTTGGCGAGGCGAGCGGCTTCGACGCCGGGCGCTGCGTCCAAAACATGATGCTCGCCGCGTGGGGAGACCGAGTCGTCTCGTGTCCGAACGGCGTGCGCGACGCCGACGCGGCGGCCGCGATCTGCGGCGGCGAGGTGCGGGCGATCGTCTCGTTCGGCTATCCGGCTCGGCCGCGCGACCCCGAGAGCCGCAGCGCCGAGGAGTGGTCGGCGCGGGCCAACCGCAAGCCGCTCTCCGAGCTCGTGCGCGAAGTCAGCTAGCGCAGGTCCGCCGCGTGCCGGCAAAGGCGTGGAACAGGCTGCGCGCATCGACGTCGAAGGCGATCCGCACCGTCGCCGCGGCGTGCGTCTGCAGCCGCACCATGCCGTCGCTTGTGCGCGTGAGGCACCCGGTCGACGCGCGCCAGTACGGCGACCAGCGAACAGCCACCCGGTACGTTCCGCCGCGCGTGACGCGGACCACGAGCCGCGACTGCCGCAGCGCGAGAACCTTGGGATGTCCAGGCCCGGTCACGATCGACCGCGCCCGCGGCACTGCGTAGATGGAGATCTTCGATGTCGCGAACACGAGTGACAGCCCGACGCGGCCGCTCCGGACGAGGGCTGCTTCGCGCCGAGAGCTGTAGTCCGGCGGCGACCGCGTCAGCACGACGTAGGCGACACCGAGCTTCCGCAACCAGCGAACGTACGCCGTCGGCGAGATGCGCCGGTAGAGGAGGGCGGCGAGTGGGAAGTCGTCCTGCCGGAACCATCCGCGCACGAGCGGGATGCGTGCCTCCGCGAGGTAGAAGGCCGGCCAGTGGTCCGTGGTGTCCACGGCCTCGACGCGGAAGCCCGGGCGCAAGTTGGCATGGAGGTACTCCAGTGGTGCCTTCCACATGGCTGCGCGTGAGCTCAGATCAGCGTCGCCCCGAGCCCAGCTCGCCGTGAGCGGGGTCACGTTCCACGATAAGGCGAGCGCGACGACCCCGAGCGCGACCGGCAACGGCCGCCAGCGGCGCAGGCCCACGACGAGGACAGCGAGCGGCAGTGCGAAGTAGCGGAACCTTGCAACGTTCTCGCCGAGCTGCGAGGGGACCAGGTAGACGGCCACGATCACGATCGCGTAAGCGGCGAAGATGAACCCGAGAATGCGCGCTCGTTCGATTCGCCAGGTGCTCGCCAGGCCGAGTGCGCAGAAACCGAGCGCCGCTCCTGCCTCTGAGGCTGGGAATGGATAGTGGCCGGTGCCGGGGAATAGTCGCAGGATGACGAGTTCCGCAACGATCGCGGCGCCGAGCGCAAGAGCCGGAACGATGCCGTTGCGCAACGTCGAGCGCCGGGCAAGAGCGAGCCCGGCGAGGACGACTCCGAGCAGGACGAGTGCAACCGGACTGGCGGCAAGCGTCAGCAGCGTCAACGCTGCGGAACGCCAGCGATGGCCCGCCTGGAGCGCCACGAGTGCGAGCAGGGCCAGTGTTATGCCGAGCGCAAAGGGAAACTCCGCGCTGATGAACACTCCCGCCCAGAAGAGTGCGAAGGCGCGGCTCGCCCAGCGTGCTTGAGCGCCCCACTCGCGCTCGAGAAGGAGCGCGAACGAACCGGCGGCAACCGCGACCGTGAGAACGGCGAGGAGCCTGATTCCGAGGAGAGCGGCGAGGGGGTAATAAAGGACGCTGTAGCCGACGAACGCGTAGCGGCCGGCATACCAGAAGTTGTCCCAGAGCGTGAATCCGTGGACGAGGAAGAGCGAGCGCTGGTACTCGTGCGCCGCGAGGTCGCCGCCCGGCGGGGCGAGCCACACGAGCAGCGAGGCTGCGACTGCGGCGATGCCCGTGCACAGCACGGCTTCCCGCACGCCAGGCAGCCGCAACCGCCACGCCGCGCGTTCGGCGGCTGCGAAGGACGCGTCGGCCATTCGGCGAAGCGTACGCTCGCCCCCATGAAAGGTGCGCTAGGAGCCGGTCATCCGCTCACCGCCCAGGCGGGAGCCGACGTTCTGCGCTCGGGCGGCAGCGCCGTCGACGCGTGCGTCGCCGCCGCCGCGGTGTCCTGGGTCTGCGAGAGCTCGCTCACCGGCCCCGGCGGCGGCGGCTTCCTGCTCGTGCACCTGTCCGGTGAGGCGCGTACGCATCTGCTCGACTTCTTCGTCGCTCTCCCTCGGGAATCGGCCGACCCTTCCGAGCTGGTCGAGCTGCCGGTGGACTTCGACGACGACACGCGTCAGCTCTTCCACACCGGCGGCGCGGCCGTCGCAGTGCCGGGAACCGTGCTCGGGCTCTGGGAGGCGCACGAGCGCTTCGGCAGCGTTCCATGGCGGGAGCTCCTCGCGCCGGCCGCTCGGCTGGCCCGCGAGGGGGTCGTCCTCAACGAGGAGCAGGCCTACCTGCACCGGATCCTCGATCCGCTCCTCCGGTCGACACCCGAGGGCGACGCCTTGTTCGGGCCGGGTCGCGCGCTCGGAGCGGGTGAGCGCTTCGTCGTGCCGGAGCTGGCGGACACGATCGAGCAGCTGGCGGCCGAGGGAGCCGACTGCCTCTACCACGGCGAGCTCGGGAAGCGGATCGCGGCGTACGTCCCCATAACCACGGAGGATCTCGCCTCCTACCGGGTGATCGAGCGCGAGCCGCTCGAGGTGCACTACCGGGGCGGTGAGCTGCGGACGAACCCGCCGCCGTCGAGCGGGGGCCGGCTGGTCGCGGTCGGCCTCGAGGCGCTGGGCGACGCCGAGCCCGCGCCGCTTGCGGTGGCACGGGCGATGGAGGCGATGGCGAGACAGCGCGCGGCGGACGCCGTCGGCGGGACGACGCACATCAGCGTCGTGGACGCGCACGGGGATGCCGCTTCCCTGTCGTGCTCGCTCGGTTCGGGCAGCGGACTCGTCGTCCCCGGCACCGGCATCCACCTCAACAACATGCTCGGCGAGACGCACCTGGCGAGCGAAGTGCAACCGGGCGCGCGGCTGATGTCCCTGATGACGCCGTCCGTGCTGGTGCGGGAAGGCCGGCCGCGGTTCGTGGTCGGCTCCGCCGGGAGCTCGCGGCTCCACGGCGCCATCCTCCAGGTCGTGGCGAACGTGGTCGCGGGCGGGCTCGAGGTTGCAGAGGCGGTTGCTGCCCCGCGGATCCATGTCGAAGCGGGACTCGTCCACTGCGAGGACCCGGCGGCAGCGGACGAGCTCGAGGGGGCCGGCTACACCGTCGTCCGCTGGCGGGAGCGGAACCTCTTCTTCGGCGGCGTATCGGCGGTCGAGATACGCGAGGACGGCTCGCTCTCGGCGGCCGGCGATCCTCGGCGTGGCGGTGCAGGGGTGGTCGTTGCTTGATGGAGTACCGGATCCGCAGCGCGGAGCCGTCCGATGCCGAGCAGCTGACGCGGCTTGCCGCCGCGGTGAGCGCCGAGCCCCAGGGCTGGCTGATCAGCGTCGCGGGCGAGTGGCGGAGCGCCGGCGACGAGCGCCGCTATCTGAAGGCGCTGCGCCGGTATCCGCACGCGGCGGTCTTCGTCGCGGAGCGCGAGGACGGCACGATCGTCGGCCGCCTCTCGATCGGGCGCGACCCGCATCCCGCGAGCACGCACGTCGCCGACGTCGGCCTGATGGTGGCCTCCGACGCGCGCCGGCAGGGAGTGGGGACGGCGATGCTGCGGGCGGCCATCGGCTGGGCCCGCGAGGCCGGAGTGCGCAAGATCGAGCTGCACGTCTTCCCGTGGAACGAGGCGGCGATCAAGCTCTACGAGGCGTTCGGCTTCGAGCGGGAGGGCTTCCGCAAGGGCCACTACCGCCGCGGGAACGACTACGTCGACGCGATCCTGATGGCCTACGAGCTGGAGTAGGAGAACTCCAGGGGAACGCCGCCGACGAGGGTCTGCCCGACGACGCAGTAGCGCTCGGTACGCTCCATCAGCTTCTCGAGCTCCTCCTCGCCGGCACCGGACTCGAGCTCGAAGCGGAGCCGGATCGCGGTGAAGCCGACCGCCGCATCCCGGTCGACGCCCAGCGTGCCGCGGAAGTCGAGATCGCCCTCGGCGTGGACGCGGCCGGCGACGTCGAGCTCCATCGAGGTCGCGACCGAGCGGAGCGTGACGCCGGCGCAGGCAACGAGCGCCTCGAGCAGCATGTCGCCCGAGCAGGCGAGCGCTCCGGTACCGCCGGTCGCGGGATGGAGCCCGGCTTCGACGAGCGCGCGACCGGTCGCGACCTTGCAGGCAATCTGCGCTTCGTCGAGTTCGCCGTCCGCCCGGAGTGTGACGAGCGCCGAGTCCGGCTCCTCGCGATAGCGATCCTTGAGCGGCTTCTGCGCCGCCTGCAGCTCGGCCTTGTCCACGATCTGGATCCTAGACCGCGTGTCGTGCGCGGATCGGCGTGGTCAGTCGCGGCAGCCGCGTCCACCGCTTCTGACGCAGATATCAGACCGATGAGTCGTGTGCATCCGGTGAGTCTCTGTAGACACGGCGTTGGACCGCGACTTGGAGGCTGCATTGAGACTTCTTCTTACGTCCGCCGGCATCAAGAACGCAAGCATCGAGGACGCTCTGGTCGAGCTGCTGGGCAAGCCGATCGCCGAATCCGATGCCCTCTGCGTTCCCACGGCGTTGTACGGGCATCCCTGGGCCGGCCCTCACCAAGCGTGGCGGTGCATCAGCGGGGAGGAGACCGGCACTCCCACGGTCGGGGTCGGCTGGAAGTCGGTTGGAGTCCTGGAGCTCACCGCCCTCCCGAGCCTCGACGCGGAGCGCTGGGTCCCGCTGGTCCGAGAGACGGACGTCCTGCTCGTCGAGGGCGGCGATGCTGCGTATCTGTGCCACTGGATGCGAGAGTCCGGCCTCGTAGATCTCCTGCCGTCGCTGGACGAGACGGTCTGGGTCGGCGTGAGCGCCGGGAGCATGGTGATGACGCCTCGAGTAGGGGAGGACTTCGTCAACTGGCATTCGCCGGCCGGCGACACCACGCTGGGCGTAGTCGATTTCTCGATCTTCCCGCACCTCGACAATCCGGACCTGCCGAGCAACAC
>DASQCM010000187.1:0-8401 GCA_035634675.1 Gaiellaceae bacterium | reverse complement strand
TCCTTGACCATCGAGTCGGCCTGCTGCGAGTCGCGCTCGGAGAGCTCCTTCTCGAGCGCGGGCAGCGTGCCATAGCGGATCTCGGCGACGCGCTGGAGGTTCCCCGCGCGCTCCTCGCGGTCGGCCTCCATCCTCAGCGCGTCGATCTGCTGCGTGATCTCGCCGATGCGATCGAGCGCCTCCTTCTCACGTGCCCAGCGCGCGGCGAGCCCGTCGTGGCGCTCCTTCGCCTCCGCGAGCTCGGCCTCGAGCGGCGCGCGCACGTCCTCCGACTCGCCGCCCATCGCCGCGAGCTCGATCTCGAGCTGCGTCACGCGCCGGTTCGCCTCGTCGAGTTCGACCGGAGACGACTCGATCTCCATCTTCAGCCGCGAGGCGGCTTCGTCGACGAGGTCGATTGCCTTGTCCGGCAGCTGCCGGTCGGCGATGTAGCGCTCCGAGAGCATCGCGGCCGCTACGAGAGCCGAGTCGCGGATCCGCACCTTGTGATGCGCCTCGTAGCGCTCCTTCAGGCCGCGCAGGATCGCGATCGTGTCGGCCACCGACGGCTCGCCGACGAAGACCGGCTGGAAGCGCCGCTCGAGCGCCGCGTCCTTCTCGATGTGCTTGCGGTACTCGTCGAGCGTCGTCGCCCCGACCGCGCGCAGCTCGCCGCGCGCGAGCATCGGCTTGAGCATGTTCGCCGCGTCGACGGCGCCCTCGGCCGCGCCGGCGCCGACGATCGTGTGCAGCTCGTCGATGAAGACGATGATCTTGCCCTCGGCGTTCTGGATCTCCTCGAGCACGGCCTTGAGCCGCTCCTCGAACTCGCCGCGGTACTTCGAGCCGGCGAGCAGACCGCCGATGTCGAGCGCCCAGACGCGCTTCCCCTTGAGCGACTCGGGGACGTCGCCCGCGACGATCCGCTGCGCGAGCCCTTCGACAATGGCCGTCTTGCCGACGCCGGGCTCGCCGATCAGAACGGGGTTGTTCTTTGTGCGGCGCGAGAGCACCTGGATGACGCGGCGGATCTCCTCGTCGCGGCCGATGACCGGGTCGAGCTTGCCGCTCTCGGCTGCCTCGGTCAGATCGCGGCCGAACTTCGAGAGCGCCTGGTACGAGCCCTCGGGATCCTGCGAGGTGACGCGCCGGCCGGCGGTGACCTCGGCGATCTTCGCGAGCAGCTCGTCGCGCGGCACGACGTCGAGCGCGAGCAGGAGGTGCTGCGCGGCGACGTACTCGTCCTCGAGCTTCTTCGCCTCGTCGAAGGCGCGGTCGAGCACCTTCGAGAGCGCGGTCGAGATCTGCGGCTGCTGCTGCGAGCCCTCGATGCGCGGCTTCTGCGCGAGACTCGCCTCGGCCTGGGCGCGTACCGCGTCCACGTCGGGGACGAGCTCGCGCGGCAGCTCCTGGTCGAGTAGCGCGAGCAAGAGATGCTCGGGGTAGAGCTCCGGGTTGCCCAGCCGGCGCGCGAGCTCCTGCGCAGCCGCCACGGCCTCCGAAGACTTGATCGTGAGCTTGTTGAAATCCATTCGTTACTGCCTTTCGGGTAGCCGCTCGTCGCGCACGAGCACGAGGTCGCGGCGGTACTGCTTGTGAACCTTCTGGACGTCCCGGCGGTGCTGCCGCTGCAGGCGCTCGATCTGCGCGTGCGCCTTGCGCAGCTCGTCCTCGAGCCGGAGCACGAGCTCGACGCCCGCAAGATTAAGGCCGAGCTCGGTCGTGAGCCGCTGGACGATGCGCAAACGCTCGATGTCCGACTCCGAGTAGAGTCGGGTGCCGCCCGGCGTCCGCTGGGGACGGATCAGGCCCTTCGTCTCGTACATGCGCAGCGTCTGCGGATGCATGCCGACGAGCTCGGCGGCGACCGAGATCATGTAGATCGGGCGCTCAGAGGCCTCCATCAGACGACCCCCTTCTGGAGCTCCTCGAGGAGCTCGCGCTCCTTCTTGTTCACGCGCTTCGGCACCTGGATGCGGACGCGCGCGAGGACGTCGCCCTTGCCCTTGCCGGTGAGCCTCGGCGCGCCGCGGCCCTTGATCCGAATCAGCTTCCCGTCCTCCGAGCCGGCCGGGATCTTGAGCGAGACCGCGCCCTCGGGCGTCGGCACCTCGACCTTGCCGCCGAGCGCTGCGGTCGGGAAGGAGACCGGCACCTGGACGATGAGGTCGTCTCCGCGCCGCTCGTACGTGTCCGACTTCGCAACGCGCGTGACGACGATGAGATCGCCGTTCGGGCCTCCGTGCGCGCCTGCCTCGCCCTTCCCCTTGAGGCGGATCTTCGTGCCGTCCTTGACGCCCGGCTTGATCTTGACCGTGTACGTGCGCAGACGCCGCTCGCGACCGGAGCCCTTGCACTTCGCGCAAGGCTGCTCGATCACGGTCCCGTTGCCGCGGCAGCGTGGGCAGGGCTGGGACAGGGCGAACAGGCCCTGGCTCTCGGACGTGACGCCGCGTCCGTTGCACTCGGGGCAGATGACCGGAGCGGTGCCCGGCTGCGCTCCGGTGCCACCGCACTCGGAGCACGCGACCGTCAGCTCCACCGGCACCTTGGCCTCGGCGCCGCGCAGCGAGTCCTCGAACGAGAGGCGCACCTCGGTCTCGACGTCGTGGCCGCGCACCGCCTGGTGGCGGCCGCGCCGGCCGCCGCGTGTCGCGCCCGAGACGTTGCCGAAGATGCCGCCGAGGATGTCGCTCAGGTCGCCGCTCCAGTCGAAGTCGCCGAAATCGACGTTGACTCCGCCGGGCCCCGGCGCACCGCGCCCGTTCGTCGAGCCGAAGCGGTCGTACGCCTTCCGCTTCTCCGGATCGGAGAGCGCGTCGTAGGCGTTCTGCACCTGCTTGAAGCGCTCCTCCGCCGCCTTGTCGCCCTGGTTCGCGTCGGGGTGATACTGGCGCGCGAGCTTGCGGTAGGCCTTCTTGATCTCGTCGGCCGAGGCCCCCTTCTTCACACCGAGCGTGTCGTAGAAGGACTCAGGCATCGCCTGACGGCTCCTCCCGCGGCGGTGCTGCGACGACGACCCGTGCGGGCCGGACGACGCGGTCGCCGAGCTTGTAGCCCTTCTGCACGACGTCGATGACCGCGCCTTCCTCGGCCTCCGAAGGCTGCGAGAGCAGCGCCTCGTGCACATGCGGGTCGAACTTCCCGTCCGTGTCGATGGCGGTCACGCCGTGCCGCTCGAGGAGCGCTGCTAGCGACCGGTGGACGAGGCTGACACCCTCCTCGAGCTGCGCCTCCTGATGCTGCTCGGCGGCAGCCAGCGCACGCTCGAGATCGTCGAGGATCGGGATCAGCTCCGCGATCAGCCGCTCGTTTGCGAGCGTGACGTACTCCTGGCGTTCCCGGGCCGCGCGCTTCTTGTAGTTCTCGAAGTCGGCAGCCAGCCGGAGCAGGCGATCATCGACCTCCTGCTCCGGCTGCTGCTGCTCGAACTGCTCTTCCTGGTGCTTCACCTGCTCGTCGGTCACGAGGTGGGCGCCTCCTCGTCCACGACCTCGTACTCGCCCTCCTCGACGACCTCGTCGTCGGCCGAAGCCTCGCCGTCGCCGCCGCCCGAGGCCTGCGCCTGCTGCGCAGCCTCGGCATAGAGCACCTCGGCGAGCTTGTGCGAGGACTCCTGGAGCGAGTCCATCTTGGAGCGGATCTCGCCGAGGTCGTCGCCCTCGAGCGCCTGACGCAGCTCCATGACCCGGCCCTCGATCGTCGAGGCCTCCGACTCGTCGAGCTTGTCGCGGTGCTCCTTGAGCGAGCGCTCGGTCTGGTACGCGAGCGTCTCGGCGAGGTTCTTCGTGTCCGCGGCCTCACGCAGCCGGTGGGCATCCTCGGCGTGCGACTCCGCGTTGCGGATCATCTCCTGCACCTCGTCCTCGGACAGCCCGGATCCGCCCTGGATCTGGATCTGCTGGACGTTGCCGGTGCCCATGTCCTTCGCGGACACGTTGATGATCCCGTTGGCGTCGATGTCGAACGTGACCTCGATCTGCGGCAGGCCCCGCGGCGCCGGCGGAATGCCGACGAGCTGGAACTTGCCGAGCGTCTTGTTGTAGGTCGCCATCTCCGACTCGCCCTGGAGGACGTGCACCTCGACCGAGGGCTGGTTGTCCTCCGCGGTCGTGAAGACCTCGGACTTCTTCGTCGGGATGGTCGTGTTGCGCTCGATCAGCTTCGTCATCACGCCGCCCTTGGTCTCGATGCCGAGGCTGAGGGGCGTGACGTCGAGCAGGAGGATGTCCTTGACCTCACCCTTGAGCACGCCGGCCTGGAGCGCGGCGCCAACAGCGACGACCTCGTCGGGGTTGACGCCCTTGTGCGGCTCCTTGCCGACGATCGCCTTGACCTTCTCCTGCACCGCCGGCATGCGGGTCATGCCGCCGACGAGCACGACGTGGTCGATCTTCGAGGAGTCGAGGCCTGCGTCCGAAAGCGCCTGCTTCGTCGGCCCGACCGTGCGCTCGAGCAGGTCGGCCGTGATCTCCTCGAGCTTCGCCCGTGTGAGCTGCAGGTCGAGATGCTTCGGGCCCTCCGGCGTCGCCGTGATGAACGGCAGGTTGATCTGCGTCGTCATCGTCGACGACAGCTCGATCTTCGCCTTCTCCGCCGCCTCGTAGAGGCGCTGGAGCGCCATCCGGTCGGCCGCGAGGTCGATGCCCTGATCCTTCTTGAACTCGGCGACCATCCAGTCGACGACCGCCTTGTCGAAGTTGTCGCCGCCGAGATGGTTGTCGCCGGCGGTGGACTTGACCTCGAACACGCCGTCACCGAGCTCGAGCACCGACACGTCGAACGTGCCGCCGCCGAGATCGAAGACCAGAATCGTCTGGTCCGCGCCCTCCTTGTCGAGCCCGTACGCGAGAGCAGCTGCGGTCGGCTCGTTGATGATGCGGAGGACGTTGAGGCCGGCGATCTTGCCGGCGTCCTTCGTCGCCTCGCGCTGCGCGTTGTTGAAGTACGCGGGGACGGTGATGACCGCGTCGGCCACGGTCTCGCCGAGATACGACTCGGCGTCCTGCTTGAGCTTCTGGAGGATCATCGCGCTGATCTCCGGCGGGGCGTACTCCTTGTCCTCCGCCTTGACGCGCACGTCGCCGTTCGGGCCCTTGACGACCTCGTACGGGACGATGGTCATCTCCTCCGTGACCTCGTCGAACTTGCGCCCCATGAAGCGCTTGATCGAGAAGATCGTGTTCGTGGGGTTGGTGACCTGCTGCCGCCGCGCCGGGGCGCCGACGAGCCGCTGGCCGTCCTTCGTGAACGCGACAACGGACGGCGTGGTGCGGCCGCCCTCGGCGTTCGGGATGACGGTCGGCTCGCCGCCCTCGAGCACGGCCATGCACGAGTTGGTCGTGCCCAGGTCGATGCCGATGGTCTTCGCCATATTGTGCTCCTGCCTCCTAGTTGAGAAAATCTAAGCCTGTTTATAGCAGATATGGACTGACCTAGCGCTAGGGGAAACGCCTGGTCAGCGTGCGAACGACCGGTACCAGGTACCGCAACGACTCCGCTACCGCTTCTCTACGTAAGCGCGCAGAGCTGCTGCAGGTTCCACGGTCGGCCACGGGAAGCAGCGCAGGACCCGCGCGGGATCCACGAACGACGGAAGCTCCTCCAGCCCAACGGTCGCCCGGTAGCTGCTCCAGCGCCATTCGTGTGCGGAGGCGCACAGCTCCGCCTTGACCGGGTTTCTCGCGACGTAGGCAAACGTCGTGAGGAGATCACCGCCATCCGCCACCCGGCGCGAGCCATAGCGCTCGAACTGCGCGTGGCCGCGGAGCCCATAACGGCGGTTGTGGTAGCGCGCATACCGCAAGTTGAGCCCGTGCATCGCCGTCGGAAGCACTCCGTCGCCGGCGTCGACGATCAAGTGGTAGTGAGTGTCCATGAGGCAATAGGCGACGCACGTCCACCCCACCTTTGCGCCGACCACCGCCAGATGCCGAAGGAACTCGATCCGGTCGGTTGCGTCGCGATAAAGGCGCGGGGCAGCCCAGACGCAATGGGTGAAGACATGGAAGGTGCCTGCGGCCGAGTCCCGATTCCTGCGTGGCATCTCCCGGAGAGAGTGGTCGACGACCGCTTACACCGAGGTCAGGACTTCGTCGCGGTCCTGTTGCGGTACCTGGTACCGGTCTTGGGCACCGAGCTGGCGGTACCGGGCTAGCGGAAGGCGCCGATGAGGGCGCCACCGGCGACGATTAGCGCCGCGCTGGCGATTAGCCGCTTCCCGACGAGCTCGGAATGGCGGAGGAGCAGCGCCGAGAGCGCGACGCCGGCGAGCGACTCGATCGCGACGAGCGGCGCAACGACCGTCACACGGCCGCGGTAGTACGCCTCGAAGAGGGAGACGTAGGAGCCGCCGAACAGAACGCCGGCCGGGACGAAGGGGAGCCAGCGGCGGCCGATCCACAAGCGTGCCCCCGGGAGCGGCGAAGGCCCTCCGCCGTGCGGCCGGGCGACGCCGGCTCTGCCGGCGTTGCTTCCAGCCCACAGCGCAATGAGCACCGTCCCTCCAAGGAGCGCGGCTGCGGCGGCGACAGCCGGCGGCACCGCGGTCCTCCCCACCGCGAGATGCCGCACGAGGTTGTCCCGGATCGCAAACAGCGTCGCGCCCGCGAACGCGAAGACGAGACCCAGCCGGTTCAGATGCTCCGGCCGGTCCTGTTCACGCGCGAGCAGGACCCCGCCGGCGACGACAAGCACGGCGCCGGCGATCAACGGCGCCCGCGCCGGCTCGCCGAGGAAGAGAAGCGCGATCGTCACCGACACGAGCGGCGCCGTGCCGAAGATCATCGACACGCGAGACGAGCCCGAATCCCGGATCGCGATCGTGACGAAGATCTGGGCGGCGCCGGGCGACAGAAGGCCCGCGAGCAGAAACGGCCAGGTCGACTCGAGAGAAAGCCCGCGTGCCGGCTCCTCTCCCGCGGCTGCGACGAGCGCCACGACGAGGGCGGTGCCTGTGGTCGCGAGCGTGGCGAGCGCGACGTCGGGGTCGCGCTGAAGCGCCATCCGCAGCGCCACGCTCATCCCGCCGAAGAGCAGCGCCGAGACGAGCGCGAGCGTGACGGCCTCTATGCGCCCTCCAGCGCGTGCTCCGGCGTTTTCCTCCCGTGGGCGAAGAGCGGGACGAACAAATGAGCGAGCGGCCCGATCGAGACGGCGTAGAGGACGGTGCCGACGCCGACCGTGCCGCCCAGCGCCCACCCGGTCGCGAGCACCGTCACCTCGATCCCGGTACGCACGACGCGGATCGAATGACCGCGCCCGGCGAGCCCGGTCATGAGGCCGTCGCGTGGCCCAGGCCCGAACCCCGCGCCGATGTAGGCGCCGGTCGCGACGCCGTTGAGGAAGACGCCGACCACCAGCATGGGGATGCGGACGGCGAGCGCGTGCGGCGGATGGACGTGGCCGAGGACGACGTTCATCGTCAGGCCGACGAGCACGACGTTGCTCACCGTTCCGATTCCCGGCTTCTGGTGGAGGGGGATCCAGAGCAGGAGCACTACGACGCCGACGAGGATCGCCCAGGTCCCGATCGCGAGGCCGAACGTGCGCGAGAGACCCTGGTGGAAGACGTCCCAGGGATCGAGCCCCAGGTCGGCGAGCACGAGCAGCGACGAGCTGATGCCGTAGAGGATGAGCCCGGCATACAGCTGAACGAGGCGCACGCGCATTCCACGAACGTACACTCGCGCGATGCCTGGGGAGACGACGCTCGCCGCCCAGCTCGCCGAGGACGCGGCCGAGCGCTTCCTGCGCTATGTCCGCATCGACACTCAGTCGGACGAGGAATCCGAGACCTACCCGAGCACCGAGAAGCAGCTGGTGCTGCTGCGGCTCCTCCGCGACGAGCTGGAGCAGGTGGGGCTCGCCGACGCGGCGATCGACGAGCACGGCTACGTGACGGCAAGCCTGCCGCCGACGGTGGAGCACGACGTCCCGGCGATCGCGTACTTCGCCCACGCCGACACGGCGCGGGAGGTGACCGGCGCGAACGTCTCGCCGCAGCGGATCCGGTACGAGGGCGGCGAGATCCAGCTCGGCGACTCCGGCCAGACGATCACGCCCGAGCAGTCGCCCGAGCTCGCCGGCCACGTCGGGCACGAGCTGATCACCACCGACGGGACGACGCTTCTCGGGGCCGACGACAAGGCCGGCGTGGCGGAGATCATGGCGGCGATCGCATACCTGGCAGCCCATGCCGAGACTCCGCACGGGCCTCTCAAGGTTGCCTTCAACCCCGACGAGGAGATCGGCCGCGGGGTCGAGCATTTCCCCGTCGAGAGCTTCGGCGCCGTGGCCGCCTACACCGTCGACGGCTCGACGGCCGGCGAGCTCCAGTCGGAGACGTTCTCCGGGGCGCAGGTGCGGATGTGGATCCGCGGCCGGTCGATCCACCCCGGGTGGGCGAAAGGCGAGCTCGTGA
>DASQCM010000186.1:0-2051 GCA_035634675.1 Gaiellaceae bacterium | reverse complement strand
GTGTCTCGCCGTCGCGTCCGCCGGAACGGCCGTCAGGGCCACGATCAGGTCGCCGAGCGCGTGCTGGGGCTGGAGGCCGCCGCAGGTTCCGACGCGCATCAACCGCTTGCACCCGAGCTGGATCAGCTCCTCGAAGACGATTGTCGCGCCCGGGCAGCCCATCCCGGTGCCCTGAACCGAGATCGCCTTGCCCTCCCAGGTGCCGGTGTAACCGAGCAGGCCGCGCTCCCCGTTGACTTGCTTCACGTCGTCGAAGTACGTCTCGGCGATGTACTTCGCGCGCAGTGGATCACCCGGGAGAAGGACTGCGTCCGCATAGTCGCCGGGGTCGGCTCGGAGGTGAATAGGCATGGGCGCGACTCTAACCGGGTGGAATGATCCGGCCGTGGCCGGAACCGTCACGCCGACGCTCGACCAGGTGCTTGCGTTCTGCGGCGAGGAGCCGGTGGAGCGCGTCTTCCTCGAGGACATCGCGCGCCGTGGGCTCGGGCGCTTCACGGCCGTCCTAGAGCCCGGTGGGCGGCTCGAGGCGCTGTGCCACGTCGGTGCGAACGTCGTCCCCTCGGGACGCGGCTGCGACGCGTTCGCGGACGTGGCAGCGCGTAGCGGGGCCCGGATGGTGATCGGCGAGGAGCGAGCCGTGAGCGAGCTCTGGGACTTGGCTGGAAGGCGGATGCCGCGGCCGCGCGACGACCGTCCGGGCCAGCCTGTCTACGCGCTCCGCGATTCGCCTGAGCCGGGGGAGACCGGCCTCCGGGCGGCGCGGCCGCTCGACCTCGAGCTGCTCGTGCCCGCGTGCGCGGCGGCCCACCAGGAGGAGATAGGTGTCGACCCGCTCCAGCGCGATCCCGAGGGCTTTCGCTGGCGCACGCGCCAGCAGGTCGAGGAGGGCCGCTCGTGGCTCTGGCTCGAGGAGGGCGTGATCCGGTTCAAGGCGGAGGCGTCGGCGTGGACGCCGGCCGCCGTGCAGCTTCAGCAGGTCTGGGTCGACCCGCAGGCACGGCGGCGAGGCTACGCGCGACGGGCGCTCTGCGACCTCTGCCGGCTGCTACTGCGGCAGGTTCCGGCCGTTTGTCTTTTCGTGCGGCCCGAGAACACGCCGGCCCTGCGCCTCTACGACTCGATCGGGATGACGCGTGAGCTCACCTATCGCTCCCTCGTCTTCTGAGCCGTGGAGCGGCTGATCGTCGCGCGGCACGGCGAGTCCGAGTACAGCTCCCGCGGGCTGCTCAACGGGGATCCGTCTCGCGCCGTGGGCCTCACCGAGCGCGGCGAGGAGGAGGCACGCGCCCTCGGCCGCGACCTCGCCGACGTCCCACTCGGCCTCGCCGTCCATTCCGGCTTCCCGCGCACGCGGGCGACGCTCGGGATCGTGCTGGCGGGCCGCGAGGTGCCGGTCCTCGAGGAGCCGCGCCTCGCCGACCCCCGCGCAGGGAGCTTCGAGGGCCTGACTCTCGACGAGTACCGCGCCTGGGCCTGGCACGCCGGTTCCGGGGAGGAGGCTCCGGGCGGCGGGGAGAGCCGCCTCGCCCTGGTCCAGCGATATGTCGATGCCTACCGCTCGTTGGTCGCACGCCCGGAGCGGACGATTCTCGCGGTCGTCCACGCGCTCCCGATCGCATACCTCCTTCTCGGCCGCGACGGCAAGCCGCCGCGCGCACGCGTCGGCCTTCACGTCGAGCACGCGCGCCCGTATGCATTCACGCGCGACGAGCTGGAGCGCTCGCTCGCCGTCCTCGAGGCCTGGCACGCCTCGCCCACTTGGTAAACCCGGCACAATCGTCGGATGAAGGAGCTGCGCGAGAGGGTCGAGCGCTTCGTCCGCAAGCACGAGCTGATCCCGGTCGCCGGCGACGTCACTTGTCTCGTCTCGGGCGGCGCCGACTCGAGCTGCCTCTGGCACCTGCTCGGCTCGCTCGGCTACCGCGTCTCCGCCCTGCACGTGAACCACAAGCTGCGCGGGGTCGACTCCGACGAGGACGCCCGCTTCTGCGCCGAGACGCTCGGGGCCGAGGTCGTGGAGCTCGACGGCCGCGGCCTCTCCGAAGCAG
>DASQCM010000185.1:0-2094 GCA_035634675.1 Gaiellaceae bacterium | reverse complement strand
AACGGGAGACCGCGCTCTCCCGTTGGCGGAGTTCGTTCAAGAGGTCACGAGACCGCAGGTCTCGTGACCTGTTTAGGATCCGCGCCGGAGGTCGGAGTGCGAATCCTGGTCATCGAGGACGAGGCCCGCATCCAGGCGTTTCTGGCCCGAGGCCTGGAAGCAGAGGGATATACCGTGGTCGCGGCCGGGGACGGCCGGGAGGGGCTCGACCTGGCCACGCAGGCGCGCTGGGATCTCGTCGTGCTCGACCTGCTGTTGCCGGGGCTGAACGGGCTGCAGGTGCTCCGCGAGCTGCAGCGGGAGAAGCCCGATCTGCCGGTCGTGATCCTCTCCGCCCGAGGCGACGTGCAGACCAAGCTGCGCGGGTTCGAGCTCGGCGCCACCGACTACGTCGCGAAGCCGTTCTCGCTCGACGAGCTGCTCGCGCGGATCCGCGTGAGGCTCCGCGGCGCCGGCGGCTTCGCCAACGAGCACGTCCTGCGCGGTGGCCGCGTGGTGCTGGACATCGCACGGCGACAGGCCCACGTTGGCGAGCGGTCGGCCGATCTCTCCGACCGGGAGTTCCGGCTCCTTCACCATCTGCTCCTGCACGCCGGCGAGGTCGTGAGCCGCGAGCGGCTGCTGGCCGAGGTGTGGGGGTACGACTTCGACCCCGGCTCGAACGTCGTCGAGGTCTGCGTGCGCAGGCTGCGGCAGAAGCTCGGGCCCGACGCGGCGATCGAGACGGTGCGGCATGCGGGATACCGGCTGGCTGCGGCGTAACCGGCTCGAAGTCGTGGGCGCCGTGCTGGCGGCGCTTGCGATCGCGGCCGTCGCGGTGGACTTCGAATTTGCCGAGGCGCTCGTGATCCCGCTCGTGCTCGCGATCTTCGTCGGGATGGTCTGGCACTCCCGCCGCCGCCAGACGGCGCTCGCGGAGGTGCAAGGGCTCGCCGAGATGCGGGCCTCGCTGCTCGACCGCCAGGCGAGCTTCCTCCACGACGCCTCGCACGAGCTGAGGACTCCGGTCACCATCGCGCGTGGGCACCTCGAGCTGATGCGGCGCGAGCAACCCGACGCGCCCGAGCTCGAGGTGGCGCTCGACGAGCTCGCGCGCATGGAGCGGATCGTCGAGCGGCTGCTGCTGCTCGCGAAGTCGGAGCAGCTGGGGGTCGTCTTCGAGGAGATCGACCTCGAGGCGTTCCTGTCCGACCTCTTCATTCGCTGGTCGGAGGTGGCGCCGCGCTCCTGGAGGCTCGACGTCGACCTCGCAGGGCGCCTGCTCGCCGATCCAGAGGGGTTGAGAAACGCGCTCGACGCGCTGCTCGAGAACGCGCTCAAGTACACGGACCCGGGCGACTCCATCGAGCTGTCGGCGCATTCGGACGGAACGGGCGGCGTAGTGATCGAGGTCTCGGACTCCGGCTCCGGAGTACCCCCCGAGGCGCTGCCGCGGATCTTCGACCGCTGGGCCCGGGCGGATGGGGCACGCACGCGGGAGCGCGGCGGCGCCGGCCTCGGCCTTGCGATCGTCGCTGCGGTGGCCCGGGCGCACGGCGGCCGCTGCTCCGTCCGCCCCCTGCCGCGCGGAACGGCGTTCAGGCTCCATCTGCCCGTCCGTGTCGCGCCCGCAGAAGCCGCAAGCCCGACGCCGGCCGCTGAGGGGAATTTGGCCGGCGCCGGACTCGGGCCGGCGCTCTCATGAGGAAGGACTCTGGGAGAGATCTTCTCCGCAGGACGTAAGAGCGACCTGAGCGCGGAGTGAGAGCTCGCTAAGAGTCCAGCGCGGAGCGGAGAGAGGCCACGTAGTCCTGCAACGCCGATGGGCCTGCTTCCGCCGCCTCGAGCGCGCGCGAGCCGACGACGACTCCGTCGGCCAGGTCTGCAGCGGCTCGCGCCTGCTCCGGCGTCGAGATACCGAAGCCGGTATACAGGGGGACGTAGGTCGCGCTGCGCGCCCGCTCGACGAGCCCGGCTAGCGCGGGGGAGAGGTCGGTACGGGCGCCGGTCGTCCCGGCGACGGTGACGAGGTAGAGCCAGCCGTCGGTCTGCTCGCCGGCGAGGCGGATCCGCTCGTCCGTGGAGGTGGGGGCGACGAGCTGGACACGGCGCAGC
>DASQCM010000184.1:0-4390 GCA_035634675.1 Gaiellaceae bacterium | reverse complement strand
CCGAGCCGGATCGCGCACGCCAGGCCGGCGGGGCCGGCGCCGACGACGAGGATGCCGACCTCGATGCGCTCGTCGGCGGGGTCGGTCGGCTCCGCGACGAACTCGGCCGTTGAGAACGGCGGCGGGAAGTTGGAGGCTCTGCTCACGAGCCCTTGCGTGCGCGGACGAGCTCGGTGAGCTTCGGCGCGATCTCGTGCAGGTCGCCGACCACACCGAGGTCGCTGAACTCGAAGATCGGCGCGTTCGGGTCCTTGTTGATCGCGACGATGGTGCCCGAGCTCTGCATGCCGACCTTGTGCTGGATCGCGCCGGAGATGCCGAGGGCGACGTAGAGCTTCGGCGAGACGGTCTTGCCCGTCTGGCCGATCTGGGCCGAGTACGGGTACCAGCCCGCGTCGACGACCGCTCGCGTCGCGCCAACCGCTCCGCCGAGTGCCTTCGCGAGGTCCTCCGCGAGCGTGAAGTTGTCCGGCGAGCCGAGGCCGCGGCCACCGGCGACGATCACGTCGGCGTCCTCGATCGAGGGGCCGCTCGACTCCTCCGCCTGTGCCTGCTCGACCATCTTCACCTTCGTGGAGAAGTCCTCGAGCTGCACGTCGACGTCGCGCACCTCCGGCTCGCCGCCCGACTCCTTCGGGTCGAACGCACCCGAGCGGAAGAGAGCGAGCGCCGGCGTGGACTTCCAGCCGACCTCGACGAGCACCGAGTCCTGCAGGGCGGGACGTTTGCCGACGAGCTCGCCGTCCTGCAGCTCGACATCGACGAGGTCCCAGTTCAGGCCGGCGTCGAGACGGGCGGCAAGGCCTGCGGCGACGTCGGCGGCAAGAACGCTCTGCCCGAAAAGCACGGCGTCGTAGTCGGGCGCGAGCCCGGCGATCACGTCCACCCGCGGCTGCGGGAGAGGCGGAGCGAGCGTGTCATCACCGGCCGCGACGTGAACGACCTTTGCTCCGTGCTTCCCGAGCTCTGGAGCCAAGCCAGCGTCGGCGCCCACGACCACAGCGTCCGCGTCGCCCAGAGACGCCGCCTTCGAGAGGACGCCGAGGGAATTCTTGACGAACTCGCCCTCGTGCTGCTCCGCGAAGACCAGGAATCTCATACGAGCCTCTTCTCGGCGAGGTAGTCGACGATCGCCTGCGCGGCGTTGCCGTCGCCCTCGATCTTGCGGGCGTCGCCGCGCGCGGGCGGGTCGCCGAGGGCCAGCACAGTGGTGCGAGAGCCCGCCTCGCCCGCCTCGCCCGGGTCGACGCCCAGGTCGGTGAGCGAGAGGACGTCCTGCGGCTTCTTCTTCGCTCCCATGATCCCCTTGAGCGACGGGTACCTCGGCTCGTTGATCGCGTCGCTCACCGCGACGACGGCGGGCAGCGGCGCCTCGAGCGTGTCGTAGCCGAACTCCGTCTGCCGCTTGACGCGGACGGTTCCGCCGTCGACCGAGAGCTCCATCGCCTGCGAGACGACCGGCCGCCTAAGCCGCTCGGCGACGGCGGCCCACAGCACCGCACCGTCGGCGTCGGAGGCCTGCTGGCCGAAGAGCACGATGTCCGGCTGCTCGTGCTCGAGCGCCGCAGCGAGCAGACGGCTGGTGGCGACGAGGTCGGAGCCCGCGGCGCCGTCGTCGGAGACGAGCACGGCGCGGTCGGCTCCCATCGCCAGCGCCTTGCGCAGGGAGTCGAGCGCCTGCTGCGGTCCGAGCGAGACGGCGACGACCTCGGTATCGGAGTCGCCCTTCAGACGCAGAGCCTCCTCGACGGCGTTCGCGTCGAAGTGGTTGAGCGCACCCTCGCCGGAGCGGTCGAGGCGCTTCGTCGCCGGGTCGATGTGGCTCGACCCCTCGGGCACGTGCTTGACGCAGACGGCGATCCTCATCCCGGCGAGACTCTAGTGCGGGCCCGCCGGAGCTTGACTCACATACGTGCCGCGAGCGCGAGGACGTTCGCCACGAAGGGGCGGGTCACCTTGTACAGGCCGTGCTTCCTGACGGCGCGCTCGCCCTGGTACCAACCCGCGAGCGCGAGCCGCGCGTTACCGCGGAAGTCGCGTAGCAGGTGTGCCAGGTACGCGACGCCGGCGCGGACGTTGCCGTCGGCGTTGTGGACCAGGCGGTGCCCGATCAGGACGGTCTCGGCGAACCGGAATGTCGTGGGCAGGAGCTGCATGATCCCGCGTGCTCCGACCGAGGAGACGAGCGCGTTGTTGTAGCCGGACTCCATCCACGCGAGCGCGCGCACGAGGTGGACGCTCACGCCGTAGTGCAGCGCCCAGCGGTCGAGGAGCGCACGAACCGATGAGACGCTGGCGGTGCGGTAGGCAACCCGCTTCGCCGTGACGTGATGTGTGCTCGTGCTCGAGCTCCCGCCGGGGATCCGGAGCTTCGTGCCGATCAGGAGCACGTGTGACGGGTCGAGGTGGTTGAGCCGCGCCAGCTTCGCGACGGTCGTGTGGTAGCGCCGGGCGAGCGAGGACAGCGACTCGCCGGCGCGCACTACGTGGATCCTGGTCGAGCGGTGCTTCGTCCGGTGGGTGACGTGAGTGGCGACCGTCACCGCTCCCTGGGCGAGCGGCACGGGGTTCCGGCGGACGATTGCGGTGAGCGTGTGCGGCCCGACGACGCCGTCACGCCGGAGGTGGAGACGCCGCTGCAGGAGCTTGACGCCGTGCGCGGTCGGCCCGTCGAAGTACGCGTTGATCGGGACGGCGATTCCCTGGCGGACGAGCAGGAACTGCAGCACTGCGACGTCCCAGCCGAACGCGCCCCGGCGCAGCTGCCGGGCGCCGAAGAGCGGCCTCCCGAGTGGCCCCAGGGCGCGGCGCGTGCGCGCGTCGGCAAGACCCGTGACGCGGAGCCCGTGACTCCGCTGGAAGGTACGAACGGCCGCGACGGTTCCGGGACCGGCAATCGCGTCGATCGAGCCGCGGTACAGGCCCTGGGCGCGGAGCGCGACCTGGAGACCGGCCGTCTGCGCGTTCCGGCCGGAGGCGAATGCGGCCGGCGCAGCGGCGAGTGCGGCAACCGCGAGAAGCGACATAACGATGAGACGCGCGCGCATCGGCGCGGACTACGACCTTGACGCGCGGACTCCTCTCAGCGACCGACGAAGCGCGGTGCCCGCTTTTCGGCGAACGCGGCGAGCCCCTCCTTCGCATCCTCGCTCGCGAAGAGCTCGCCGAACTCCTCCGCCTCCCGCTCGAGCGCGCCCGGAGAGAGGTTGAGCAGCCGCTTGGCCACGGCGAGGGCACCCGGGCTCTTGGCGGCGAGCTTCTGCGCAACCTCGAGCGCGTGGTCGAGGACCGGATCGGCGATCGCATTCACGAGGCCGATCCGCAGTGCCTCCTCAGCGTCTACCTGGCGGCCGGTCAGGATCAGGTCCTTCGCGAGGCCCAGGCCGCAGACTCGCGGAAGGCGTTGGGTGCCGCCCCAGCCGGGAACGATGCCGAGGTCGATCTCGGGCTGTCCGAGCCGCGCGCGACTCGAGGCGTAACGGAGGTCGCAGCCGAGCGCGAGCTCGCACCCGCCGCCGAGCGCGAAGCCGTTGATCGCCGCGATCGTCGGCTTCGGCATCTGCTCGAGCAGGCCCGCCGCCTCGTGGCCGAGCCCTCCCCACTCCTTCGCCTCGTCGGCGCCGAGCCCGGCCATGTACTTGATGTCGGCGCCGGCGACGAACGCTCTGTCGCCCGCGCCGGTGAGGACGACGACGCGGGTGGACTCGTCGTCGGACAGTTCGCGCAAACGGTCGCGCAGCTCGGTCAGCGTCTCGACGTTGAGCGCGTTGAGCGCGTCCTGCCGGTCGATCGTGACGACGGCGACCGCGTCGCGGCGGTCGACCGCGACGCTCACGCCGGGACCGCTCCGCGGATGAAGTCGACGATCTCGGTCGTCGGCGCGCCCGGCCCGAAGACGCCGGCGACTCCAAGCTTGCGCAGCTCCTCGGCGTCGTCGTCCGGGATCGTGCCGCCGACCACGACGACCACGTCCTCCACCCCGTTCTCGCGCAGGAGCTCGAGGATCCGCGGGACGAGCGTCATGTGCGCGCCTGAGAGGATCGAGATGCCGACGGCGTCAGCGTCCTCCTGGATCGCGGTCTCGACGATCTGCTCGGGCGTCTGGTGCAGGCCCGTGTAGATGACCTCCATACCGGCGTCGCGAAGCGCGCGGGCGATGATCTTGGCGCCGCGGTCGTGGCCATCGAGGCCAGGTTTGGCGATGACGACTCTGAGCTTTCTCATATTTGGGACTGGGGGCTGGAGGCTGGGAGCTAGGAGTTCGGCGTCCGGCTGTCACGACCAGCCCCAACCTAGCCCCTAGCCCCTAGTCCCCAGCCCCTAGATGATCGGCACTTCCTCGTATTCCCCCCACACCTCGCGGAGGGCGTCGCACATTTCGCCGACGGTC
>DASQCM010000183.1:0-8712 GCA_035634675.1 Gaiellaceae bacterium | reverse complement strand
GGACTTCACCGTCTTCGGCGGCTCGCTGAGCGAGGTCTTCGCCGAGAAGATCGTCAAGGTCATGGACCTGGCGCTGAAGTACGGCTGCCCGCTGATCGGGATCAACGACTCCGGCGGCGCGAGGATCCAGGAGGGCGTCGTCTCGCTTGCCGGCTACGCGGAGATCTTCTGGCGCAACGTGCAGGCATCGGGCGTGATCCCGCAAATCTCGCTCGTGATGGGCCCGTGTGCCGGGGGCGCCGTGTACTCGCCCGCGATGACCGACTTCATCTTCATGGTCGAAGGCTCGTCCTACATGTTCATCACCGGCCCCGACGTCGTGAAGACGGTGACGGGGGAGGAGGTGACGTTCGAGGAGCTCGGAGGCGCGACGACGCACGCGACGAAGTCCGGCGTCGCGCAGTTCACGGCCGCGGACGAGGAGTCGTGCCTCGAGGACGCGCGTTACCTGCTCTCGTTCCTGCCGCAGAACAATGCCGAGCAGCCCGAGTGGAGCGCTCCCACCGATCCGGTCGACAGGCAGGACGCCGAGCTCGACACGCTCGTGCCCGACAGCCCGAACCACCCGTACGACATGCACGACGTGATCCGGCGCGTCGTCGACGACGGCGAGTTCCTCGAGGTGAGCGAGCGCTGGGCGACGAATATCGTCTGCGGCTTCGCGCGACTGGGCGGTCACGCGATCGGCGTCGTCGGCAACCAGCCGAAGTCGCTCGCGGGCGTGCTCGACATCGACGCCTCGAACAAGGCGGCGCGCTTCGTCCGCACGTGCGACGCGTTCAACGTCCCGCTCCTGACGTTCGTCGACGTGCCGGGCTTCCTCCCGGGAACGGAGCAGGAGTGGGGCGGGATCATCCGCCACGGCGCGAAGCTCCTCTACGCCTACTGCGAGGCGACGGTGCCGAAGCTGACAGTGATCACCCGCAAGGCGTACGGCGGCGCCTACGACGTCATGAGCTCGAAGCACATCCGGTCGGACTTCAACTTCGCGTGGCCGACCGCGGAGGTTGCCGTAATGGGGCCGGAGAGCGCCGTCAACATCATCTACCGCGACCGGCCGGAGGAGGAGCGTCCTGAGCTGATCGCCGACTACAAGGAGCGCTTCGCGAACCCGTACACGGCTGCGGAGCGGGGCTACGTGGACGACGTGATCGAGCCGCGCCGCACACGCCCGGTGCTGATCGACGCATTGGAGACGGCTCGGACGAAGGCGGAGCCCCGCCCCCGCCGCAAGCACGGCAACATCCCGCTCTAGTTGCGCACGGGCCGGCTGACAGCGATCGACGAGCCCGCGGTCGACGAGCCACATCGCGGTGGGCTCATCGCCTGACTGGGCGCGTCGACCGCGGGCCCGCCGCCCCAGCGGAGCTCGAAGGTCGGGCGGATGATCGTCCCGTCGCCCGGCTTTCCGCACCAGTTGCTCCAATCCACGTAGACCGCCGCGGTCGAGTGTGGTGCGAGCCACCGCGCGGGAGGCTCGCCCCAGACCCTCATGCCGCCAGTCTCGCGAGCCGCAAGAATCCCTCCCTGCCAGAGGATTCGGACATGCGGCCGCCCTTGCGGCAGCGAGCACGCACCGGCGCCGGTGTTTGTGAGCTTGACCGGCCCGATCATCGTGCCGCCCGCTCCATTCAGTCCGGCCGTGGCTGAGAGCTGCGATGTGCGGCAGAGTGGCGCGGCGGTGCGGCCGCCCTTCCCGGGAAGTTGGGCGACGTGGTCGACTTTGCCGCCGATGACGAAGGCATAGATGCTCAGGCCCAGCGCCGCTATGACTGCGAGCCCGGCGGCGCTGAGCAACCGTCGCCTCAGCTGCCGCTCCCGAGCCTCCTTGATCAGGAGCTCGAGCTCGTCGTGCGCCGGAGGCCTTGGTGGCGCGATCATCTAGTGCTATTGTGAGCAGCACGATGCTGAAAGTCAAGATCGACAGACAGGAGCCAACCGAGCTCTTCGAGCAGGTAGCCGCCGAGATCCGCAGGGCGATCGCCGACGGAGAGGCGAAGCCGGGCGAGCGCTTACCGCCGGCCCGCGACCTCGCCGCCGTGCTCGGCGTGAACACGAACACGGTCTTGCGCTCGCTCCGGCTCCTGCGCGACGAGGGCCTGCTCGAGTTCCGGCGCGGCCGCGGCGTCACAGTCGCGGGGACGCCGGAGAAGAGCGCGGTCATCGCCCGTACGCGCGAGCTCGTCAGCTTCGCGCGCCAGCAGGGCTATCGCCGCGACGAGCTGATCAGGCTGATTGAGGAGCTCGCCTAAGAAGCGAGCGCAGGCTCGGGCTCAGCGGCGGCCAGTAGGTCCTCCGCGAGCGCCCGCACGACGGCCGGGTCGAACTGGGTACCGGCGCACCGCTCGAGCTCGGCGAGCGCTTCGTGCTGGCTCAGCCGCTCCCCGTAACCGTGCTCGGAGGTCATGGCGTCGTACGCGTCAGCGACGAAGAGGATGCGAGATCCGAGCGGGATCTGGTCGCCCGCGAGGCGGTTCGGGTAGCCGGATCCGTCCCAGCGCTCGTGATGGTGGAGGACCCACTCGGCCACCGGCTCGACGCCGAGGCTCTCGAGCATCTGGTACCCGATCTGCGGATGCCGTTCGAGCACGATCCGCTCCGCGTCGCTCAGCACGCTCGGCTTGCGGAGGAGCTCCTCCGGGATCGCCAGCTTACCGAGGTCGTGCAGGTGGCCCGCGAGCCGCGTGAGCTCGATCGAGGACTCGTCGGCGCCGAGCCGGCGTGAGATCCGCGCCGAGTAGTCGCCAACCCGTTGTGAGTGGCTGCCGGCGAAGGCGTCGCGCTCGTCGACCGCGCGAGCGAGGCTCTCGGCCGCGCGATAACGAGCCGCGCGGTCGGGAGTGTCCCCGAGCTGGCCGAGGTTCGCGCGCAGGACCGACTCCGCGGCGTACGCACGCACCCGGTTCTTGCCGTCCTTCTTCGCCCAGTAGAGGGCGCTGTCCGCGAGCCGGATCAGCTCGTCGCGTCCGGAGCCCTGGGTCGGGTACGTCGCGACACCGGCGCTCACCGTCACCGTCCCGACGCCGTTGACGTGAAGTGCGGCCACGCGCTCGACGATCGAGCGCGCGACGGCCGTTGCTTGCCTCTCCTCCTGCCGGGGCAGGAGCACCGCGAACTCATCCCCGCCGAGCCGGAACGACTCGCCGCCCTGTCGCAGCCGGGACGCCACCTGGCCCAGCACGAGGTCGCCGACCGGATGTCCGTAGCGGTCGTTGATCGTCTTCAGGTCGTCGAGGTCGACGAGACAGAGCGCAAGGGACGTCCCTTCCTCCTCGGCGACGACGAGCTCGCGCTGGAGCCGCTCGTGGAAGCTGCGGTGGTTGCCGAGGCCCGTGAGCGGATCGGTGAGGGCGAGCCGCATGGCGCGGATCGCCTTGAAGGTCGAGCGCTGGTAGAGGGCGATGGCCAGCAGCGGGCCGACTAGCGCGATCGAGAGTGCGGGCTCGCGCTGCCAGAGCACTATGAGCGTCAGCGCGGCGGAAGCCATGAACGCGAACGGCGCCGTCGTCTGTCTGATGTTCTCCCACGCGATGGTGAAGAACGACCGTCCCGAGTCGGCCGACAGGACGGCGCTGATCAGGATGAGGTTGACGACCCAGTAGTAGATGAATCCGCAGAGCACGACGCGCGCCACGAGGACGCCCGTCGAGCTGCCCTGGACGCGTTCCACCGCTAGACCGGCGGCAAGCGCCGAGAGGGCGAACATCGAGCCGTTGTAGGCGATGCGCAGCGGCGGGCGCCGCTGGAGCAGATGCGTGAGCGTGGGACCGCCTGCGGCGACAATCACGCCTGCCGGCCAGCCGAGCAGGATGATCGCCGAGACGGAGAAGACGAACCCGAGCGTGACTCCGGTGGCGCCCATTCCCTCGACCGGCACGGGGAAGCGCTCGGCCAGCGCCATGGCCGCAAACAGACCGAGAAGGGCCGCGACGTCGCCCGCCGAGCGCGGGACGGTCGCGTAGCGATAGAGGGCGAACCCGACTGTGACGGTGCCCGCGGCGATCACGGGCACGACGACCGCCAGCACCCTAGGCGGAATGGCAGCGGGAGTCGTCACCGCTGCCTCCTACCGCGCCGGATCTCGTCCGGCTGAAACTGGGCTCCGAGAAGCTGTCCCCGGGTGCTGGTCACCTGACACAATTTCCTCCCCTACGAGGTTTTCGCCGGTGATTACCAGTTGTAATTAAGCAGCTGCAGGCCGCAGCTTCCCACCACCGCCGCGACCGACACGGCGAGGGCCAGGAGAATCACGAGGCGGAACTTCCACTCCAGCATTTGTTCCTCCAGGGGACGATTGTCGAAGGACGCCAGGACACAAAAGATTGTGGTTACGACTCCCTCAGGCCGAAATCACCCGAAGGGGGTAACTGGTACGACGGATTTAGCTCAAGTCCTGGGTCTAGGGCTCGAGCCCGGCTTCTTCGAGCGGCCGGCGGCCCCAGGCGAACTTCTTCTTGTACCAGCCGCTCAGCTGGGCTAGGGCGACGCCGTAGCCTGAAGACTGGATGAACCAGCCGTTTCCGACGTAGATCGCCGTGTGGAAGATCTGCGGCCCGGTCGACTTGGAGCCCTTCGTGCCGAAGAAGATCACGTCGGCTGGCTGGAGCTTCGCGAACGGGATTCGCTCCGAGCGCGGAACCTCGACGCTCATCGTGTACGTCGTCCGGCCGCGGAGCGTGGAGGCGAGGGTTCCCTCGTTCGGGTAGCTCTGAAGCTTGTAGACCCGCCAGACGAGGCCGGAGCAGTCGTAGCCGCCGCGCGACGTGACGCCGAACTCGGTCTCGGTGTTGTCGCTCGTTCCGCCCCAGATGTACGGCATCCCGATCTTCGAGAACGCGACATTAAGGATCCGGCGCTGCCAGTCGTTCAGCTCCGGCAGCTCGAAGGAGGAGGCGAGGCTCTGCACCTGTTGGACTTGCCAGCTGTCCTGAAGCAGGCCGAAGCCGAGGATCTGCGCTGTCGAGTAGGCGGCCTCCGCGCGGGTGGCCGGGTCCTGCGGCCGCAGCTCGAGGAAGTCCTGCGCGGCCGGGTGGTTGATGCGCAGGCCGAGCAGCCGGGCGACCACCTCGGTGCCGAAGCGGCCGGGGACTGCTGTGCCCGCTGCACGTGCCCCCTGGGCGAACTCCTTGGCGGCCTGTCCCAGGCTGAGCGCGGAGACGAGCTTGCGGTCGAGCTGAGCCATCGACTCCGGCGCGGTGGGATTGGGGACGGTCGGCGCGGTCGTGGTGGTGGTCGTCGTCGTCGTGCTCGTCGTCGTGGTGGCCGTCGTAGTCGTGGTCGTGGAGGGGTCGCCTGGCGGCAGCGTGGCGGGCGGCCCCAGCTGCTGCTTGAGGTCGAAGGCGAGATTCGCGAGCGTCTGCTTCGTGAGCGCCGAGTTCGGGTGGAACTTGCGCGCGCTCCTCGCCTCCATCAGGCCGTGCGCCACGACGGTGGAGATCTGCGGCGCCGCCCAGTTGGGGAGGCTGCCGGAGGCTCCGACGGCAACGGCGGCACCGACGGCAGCAGCCGTCAACGCAGCCGCAAGCGTGAGGACGCGCTGACCCACGGAGTGGTAATCGGCCGCATCGGCCCGGGGCATTACCCTCCAGTTACCCTCCTCGGGTGGTGGAGATCACGCCCGAGCCCGACGCGATGGAGCGAGCGGCGATTCTCGCGGTGTTGGCCGCCGACGACCTTGAGGAGTTGCGGCCCTCGCCTTGGGCCGAGGCACTTCTGCCGAGGCGCGACTGCGACGAAGACGAGCCGTAACCGGAGCGCGCTGCCGGGCGTTCCCTCCTCATGTGGGAGGAGTGCATCCGCTGCGGCGAGGCTCCGGCCGTCGACGAGCAAGGCTATTGCGGGCACTGTCACTGGGCCGTGCGCGCCGAGGTCGAGGAGGGGTTCTACGCCCTCCGCGAGTACCTCCGCGCCTGGGCCCGGTTCGACGAGTGGTGCCAGGCTCGCGAGCGGCTCGCGGTCTGACCGGCCGCGCAGTCGTTATTCCGGCTGGGCCCGGCTGAACAGCCGCGGCGCGCTACGCGCGTAGTCGAGGCCTGACACCCACGTCAGCACGACGGCGACGAGCAGCGCCCACCAGGCAACGCGGTCGCTCCAGGCGCCGGCGGCTGCGAAGCCGGCCACTGCGGCGGCCACTGCCTGAGCCCACGTCTTCAGCTTTCCGAGATCGCGCGCGGCGAGGACGACGCCTCGCTCGATCGCCGCTTGCCGCAAGCCGGTGATGAGCACCTCGCGCACCACGATCGCCGCGACCATCCAGCCCGGCGCGACACCTTGCTCGACGAGCATCACGAGCGCCGCGAGCACGAGCACCTTGTCGGCGATCGGGTCGAGCAGCGTCCCCAGGGGAGATGTGCGGCCGTGCCTGCGCGCAAGTCTCCCGTCGAACCAGTCGGTGGTCATCGCGACGCAGAAGATCGCGGTCGCCCAGTAGTTGTGGTTCGGGAAGTCCCACGCATAGAGGACGACGACAATTGGAACCGAGGCCGCACGCGCGATGGTGAGCTGGTCGGCCGGCGTGATGCCCACGACGTGGAGAATACGGCCCGCTCATGTTCGAGAAGGTTCTGGTCGCAAATCGGGGCGAGATCGCCATTCGCGTCTTCCGCACCCTGCGGGAGCTCGGCATCGACGCGGTCGGCGTCTATTCCGAGGGCGATCGCGACGCCCTGCACGTCGCGTACGCCGACGAGGCGTTCCTGCTCGGACCGACTCCGGCGGCGGAGAGCTATCTGGCGGTCGACCGAATCCTCGACGCTGCGCAGCGTGCCGGGGCTCAGGCGGTGCATCCCGGCTACGGCTTCCTCGCCGAAAATGCGGGGTTTGCAAGAGCCGTGAAAGACGCGGGGCTGGTCTGGATCGGGCCGCCTCCGGCCGCGATCGAGCTGATGGGAAACAAGACCGCGGCTCGCACGGCCATGCAGCAAGCCGGAGTCCCGATCATCCCCGGGACGACGGAGCCGGTCGGCTCGGTCGAAGAGCTGCTTGCGCTCGGGGAGGAAATCGGCTACCCGCTCCTGATCAAGGCCGCAGCGGGCGGCGGCGGCAAGGGGATGGAGGCGGTCGAGGCGCCAGGCGACGCCGAGCAGGCCTTCGAGCGCGCACGGCGGCAGGGAGAGTCGTACTTCGCGAACCCGGACGTGTACGTCGAGAAGCTCATCGTCGACCCGCGCCACGTGGAGGTGCAGGTGCTCGCCGACGCGCACGGCAACGTCGTCCACCTCGGCGAGCGCGACTGCACGATCCAGCGCCGCCACCAGAAGCTGATCGAGGAGACGCCCTCGCCCGCCGTGGACGAGGCGTTGCGGGCGCGGATCGGCGCGATCGGCGTCGAGGCGGCGCGGGCCTGCGGATACCGGTCCGCCGGCACCGTCGAGGGCCTGCTCACGAGGGACGGCGAGTACTTCTTCATGGAAATGAACACGCGCATCCAGGTCGAGCACACCGTCACGGAGGCGGTCACGGGCCTCGATCTCGTGCGTGAGCAGATCCTCGTGGCGGCCGGCGAGCCCCTCTCGGTGCGGCAGGAGGACGTCGAGCTCCGCGGGCACGCCATCGAGTGCCGGATCAATGCGGAGGACGCGGCCCGAGGCTTTCTTCCGGCGCCGGCGCTCGTGACCGGCTACCGCGAGCCGTCAGGGCCGGGCGTGCGGGTCGACTCCGGCGTTGCGGCTGGCTACGAGGTCTCGGGCGCCTACGACCCGCTGGTCGCGAAGCTGATCGTGCACGGCGAGAACCGCGAGCACACGCGGCGCCGGATGCTGCGGGCGCTCGACGAGCTCTGGATCGAGGGCCCGACGACGCTGATCGGCTTCCACAAGGCGCTCCTCTCGCATCCGTGTTTCGTTGCGGGGGAGACGTGCGACGGCATCGTCGAGTCGGCCGAGCTCGCAGCCCGCGCGACCGAGCTCGACGGCAGGCCGCCCCTCGCCCCTCCAAGTAACAGCCTGTTACAAGGAAAGACAGGTCCGGACGGGAGGATGGTCGAGCGCGTCCGGACGGTCGAGGTGGACGGACGGCGGTTCGAGGTGCGCTTGTCCGAGCCGGAGCCGGCCTGGCGTGCGCTTGCTCGCAGGCGCCGCGAGCGGGTGCGGGAGGGCGGTGGCGGCTCGGGCGGTCGGGACGCAGTCGTCTCGCCGATGCAGGGAACGGTGCTCGCCGTCCGCGTCTCCGACGGCGACGAGGTCGAGGCTAGACAGGTGATTTGCATCGTCGAGGCGATGAAGATGGAGAACGAAGTCCACGCCCCCCGCAGCGGTGTAGTCCGCGGCCTCTCGGTGGAGCCCGGTCAGCAGATCGCGAGCGGGGAGGTCATCTGCGAGATTGCCTCCGACTGAACCGGTGGCCGGGCTCCTCCGTATTCACCCCTCAGTTCCCAGTTCCGAGGAGTGACTCCAATGCGTGTGATTCCGAAGAAAGCGTGGCTGGCGGCATGCACTCTCGGGTTGGCTGCCCTGCTGGCCGGTTGTGGCGGGGGCTCCTCGAGTCCCACGGCGAAGACCAGCTCGTCCGGCTCCTCGGCGAAGCCGTCGACGAGCTTCAGCACCGCCAACGTGTCGGGCGTCGGGACGGTGCTCGTCGACGGCAGCGGCAAGACCGTCTACATCCTGACCGCCGACGGCAAGACCAACCTTCCCTGTACCGACGGCAGCGGCTGTACTGGGCTGTGGCCGGACCTCCCGCTGCCGGACGGAAGCTCGGGCGCGAAGGCCGGTA
>DASQCM010000182.1:0-5014 GCA_035634675.1 Gaiellaceae bacterium | reverse complement strand
GCGTGGGGCGATATCCGGTTACGGAGAGGCAAAGAGCCGGTGACGGCGCCGACGCTCTCTGCCAGACTCCGTGCATGGATCTCGACGGCGGCTACGTCTGGATCACCACGCGGAAGCTGAAGCCCGGTTCGCGCGAGGAGTTCAACCGCTCCTGGAGGCCGAGCGAGTTCCCGGAGGGGATGCTGCGGGCGTACGAGCTCGTCTCCCCCGACGGGAACGAGGTGGTCGGCGTCTCGGTCTGGGAGTCGGCCGAGTCGCGGGACCGGTACCGCCTGTCGGAAGTGGAGTCGGAGCGGCGGCGCGCCATGGCGCCGTACGTGCTGGAGGAGGTCTCCGGCTTCTACGTCGGGCGCGAGCTCAAGATCCCGCGCGATTGAGGTCGGCAAGGCCGCGGGCGACTCCCGCGGCGGCGCGCGCGAGCTCGGCGGCGGCCCGGGCGTCACCCGCCACTTCGGGGCTCACCTTGTCCGCGGAGCGCAGCGCGAGCTCGACGACCGCTTCGGCACGGCGGGAGATCTCCTCCGGGACACGGACGATCTCCGCACGCGTCTTCTCGTTCCGGTCGGCCATGAACGCCGCGTATCCCTTCGCGTCCGCATCTCCCAGCTCGACGAGCTCGGCAGCGAGCCCGCGAGCGCGCTCGGCGGCATGGTCGTCGCCGGCGTAGCGGGCGGCCAGCTCGGCGAGGGCGGCCGCGAGCGCGGCGGTCAGTGCGGTCGCCGCGCCGCTCGCGGGCGCCGGCGTGCGCTCGCCGATCGCGGCGAGGAGCTCATCGACTCGGAGTTGGCTCAGCATGGCGGTAGAAGTCGAGGTGAAGAGGCTCGAGCGGCGTGACCCCGCGGATCAGGTCGGCCGCCTTCTCGGCGACCATCATGACGGGCGCGTAGATGTTCCCGTTCGGCACTGAGGGAAAGACGGATGCGTCGACGACACGGATTCCGTCTAGCCCGTAGACGCGCATCGACGCCGGGTCGACCACGGTTCCCATCGCGCACGTGCACGAGGGATGGAGCGCGGTTTCGGCATCGCGCGCCACCCAGTCGATGATCTCCTCGTCGGTCTGCACGGACGGCCCGGGCGACGTCTCGCCGCCGTCGTACGGCGCGAACGCCGGCTGGCCGAGGATCGAGCGGGCGACGTGGATCGCCTGCACCCACTCCTGCCGGTCGTTCGGGGTCGAGAGGTAGTTGAAGCGCAGGTAAGGGTGGACGCGCGGGTCAGCGATCACGATCTTCAGCGAGCCGCGGACGTCCGAGTACATCGGGCCGACGTGGACCTGGTAGCCGTGGCCGCCCTTCGGCGCCGAGCCGTCGTACCGGATCGCGAGCGGCAGGAAGTGGAACATGAGGTTGGGGTACGCGACCGTGTCGTTGGAGCGGACAAAGCCGCCCGCCTCGAAGTGGTTCGTCGCGCCGGGCCCGCTGCGCAGGAAGAGCCAGCGCGCGCCAATCTCCGGCCGCCGCCACTTCTTCAGCGCGGGCTGGAGCGAGACCGGCTGGGTCGAGGCGTGCTGGATGTAGACCTCGAGGTGGTCCTGGAGGTTCTCGCCGACCGCCGGCAGGTCGTGGACCAGCCGGACACCGAGCGGCTCGAGCTCGGCTGCGTTGCCCACACCGGACAGCTGCAGGAGGTGCGGCGTGTTGATCGCGCCGCCGCAGAGGATCACCTCGCCGGCCCGCACGATCTCTCCGCCGTCGAGCTCGACACCCGTTGCGCGCGTCCCCTCGAAGACGACGCGGTCGACGAACGTCCGGCAGCGGACCTCGAGGTTCGGGCGACGCATCGCCGGGTGGAGGTATGCGCGCGCCGCGCTCACGCGCCGACTGCGGTGGAGTGTGCGGTCGAACGGGGAGAAACCCTCCTGCCGGTAGCCGTTGACGTCGTCGGTCAACTCGTAGCCGGCCTGCTGCGCCGCTTCGAAGAACGCGGCGAAAAGGGGCGAGGACGCAGGCCCGCGCTCGAGGACGATCGGCCCATCACCGCCGCGCCAGTCGTCCGCGCCGGCGAGGCACGTCTCCATCTTCTTGAAGTACGGCAGGCAGTGCGCGTAATCCCACTCGGGGAAGCCCCAGCCCTCGTAGTCGAGCGGGTTGCCGCGCTGGAAGATCATCCCGTTGATCGAGCTCGAGCCGCCCAGCACCTTGCCGCGCGCGTGGTAGATGCGGCGGCCGTGCATGAACGGCTCCGGCTCGGAACGGTACATCCAGTCGTAGCGGGGGTTCCCGATCGGGAAGGCGAGCGCCGCAGGCATGTGGATGAAGGGATCCCAGAGGTGGTCGGGCCGCCCCGCCTCGAGGACGAGCACCTGCGTGGACGCGTCCTCGGTCAGCCGGGCCGCGAGCGCGCAGCCGGCCGAGCCTCCGCCGACGATGATGTAGTCCCAGGTCACGCGAGTACGACAGTCTGCAGCTCGGTGAAGGCCTCCATGGGCGACGAGCCGCCGACCCGGCCGATGCCGCTCGCGCTGCCGGCGCGGCCGCCGAATGGGAGGTGCGTCTCCCAGTAGTTCGACGACTCGTTGACGTTGACCCAGCCGGTCCGCACCGAGTCCGCGTAGTGCAGCCCCTTGCCGAGGTCGCGCGTGAAGATGGCAGAGAGGAGCCCGTAGGGCGACGCGTTCGCGAGCTCGATCGCGTGCTCGAGCGAGTCGATCGCGACCACGGGAGCGACGGGCCCGAACGTCTCTTCGGTGGCGACGAGCGAGTCGGACGTGACGCCGTCGAGGATCGTCGGTTGCCAGTACAGGTCGGTGGGAAAGCCCGTGGCGCGCTCGCCGCCGTGCACGATCTGCGCGCCTCGGTTCAGCGCGTCCGCGACGTGATCGTCCATCTTCTGCGCGACTCCTTCGTTGTTGAGCGGCCCCATCGTGGTTGTCTCGGCGAAGGGATCGCCGAGCAGCACGCGCTCCACCACGACCCGCGCGAGCTTACGGACGAAATCCTCGCGCACGTCGCGATGGACGAGCAGGCGCTCGCCGGCGGTGCAGCTCTGCCCGGCGCAGAGGAAGCAGGCTGCGACGGTCGCCTCCGCGGCAAGGTCGAGGTCGGCGTCGTCGAGGACGACTACCGGGCCGTTGCCTCCGAGCTCGAGCACGGCTGCCTTGCCCGCGGCCGCCTCGGCGACACGGCGGCCGGTCTCGGTCGAGCCGATGAAGCCGACTCCGTGCGTGTCGGGATGGCGCGCGATCTCATCCCCGACCAGCGAGCCGGGCCCGGTCACGAGGTTGAAGACGCCTGAGGGCAAGTCGGCCTCAGCCACGCATTCGGCGAGGGCGATCCCGGCTACGGCGGTCGTCGAGGCGGGCGTCCAGACGACGGTGTTCCCGGAGGCGAGGGCGGGCGCGATCAGCTCGGCCGGCATCGTGTAGGGCCAGTTCCACGGCGTGATGACGCCGATCACGCCGCGCGGCCGGCGGACGAGCAGGACACGCTTGTCGGCCGTGACCGAGTTCGCGAGCCGGCCCTCGAGCCGCTTGCCGTCCTCGGCGGCGTTCCGCCAGTACTGGACGAGCTCCTCGACCTCGTCCCTCGATTCCGCGAGCGGCTTTCCCTGGTCGAGCGTCAACGTGTGCACGAGGCTGTCGCGGCGTCGCTCCACCTCGTCGGCGACGCGGTGCAGCGCCGCGGCCCGGTCGAACGCGCTCAGGCGCGCCCAGCCGGGCGCGGCCTCGTTCGCCGCCGCGATCGCACGCCGCGCATCCTCGCGCCCGCCGCGCTGGACTGTCCCGATCGTCTCGCCGGTGGCAGGAGACTCGGCGTCGAACGTCTCGCCCGACTCGGCCGTCGTCCACTCGCCGGCGATGAACAAGTCAGGCCCCGCGCGGCGCCTCGTCGTCGATCACGACGCGCATCAGGTCGCGGATCGAGACGATTCCGATCGGCGTGTCGCCTTCGAGCACCGGGAGGTGCCGGAAGCCGCCGTGGAGCATGATCGCCGCCGCATGTCCGGGGCGTTCGGTCGGCTCGACGGTCTCCGGATCGTGGGTCATCCACGCGCCGACCTTCGTGCCCGCGACCTCGCCGGTCGCGACGGCGCGGAGTACGTCGCGCTCGGTGAGGATTCCCGTCAGGCGCTCGCCGTTGAGGACGAGGGCGGCGCCGACACCTCGGTCGTGCATCTGGGCGGCCGCCTCGGTCAGCGTCTGGGTCGCCTCGACGGTCAGGAGAGTCGTCGTCATGACGTCGCGAATCGTGTGCATCAGTCCCCCAGCTCCTTCCTGCGCCGGTCGACGAAGGCCTTCAGGTCCGCCTCGAGGGCTTCGTCGATCTCCGGCTTCTCGTACTCGTCCAGCGTCTTGTGCCAGATCTCGCTCGCGCGTGCGGCGGTGTCGTGGGCGCCGTTCTTCTTCCAGCGCTCGAAGTTCTCGGTGGAGGAGACGAGCGGCCGGTAGAAGCACTCGCGGAAGCGCTCGAGGGTGTGTGCGGCCCCGAGGAAGTGGCCGCCCTGGCCGACCTCCTGGTGTGCCGAGTACGCGAGCGACTCCTCGTCGATTCGCAGCGGCTCGAACGCGGCGTGCAGCATCCGGAGCTGCTCGACGTCCACGACGAACTTCTCGTAGCAGGAGACGAGTGCCGACTCGAGCCAGCCCGCCGAGTGCATGACGAAGTTCGTGCCGGCGAGGAAGGTGGGCCAGAGCGACATCATCGACTCGTAGCCGGCCTGCGCGTCCACGACCTGCGACGACGTCAGCGCGCCACCGCCGCGGAACGGCAGGTTGTAGTGGCGCGCGATCTGGCCGGTGCAGAGGAGACCGACGGCCGACTCCGGCGTGCCGAAGCTCGGGGACCCGGACTGCATGTCGGTGTTCGAGAGGAAGGAGCCGAATACGACCGGGCAGCCGGGGCGGATCGTCTGCACGAGCGCGATCCCGGCGAGCGCCTCCCCGACCTGCTGCGCGAGCGTGGCCGGGATCGAAACCGGCGACATCGCGCCCATGAGCAGGAACGGCGTGATCACCGTCGCCTGCCCCGCCTTCGCGTACTCGACGAGGGCCGAGAGCATGCGGTCGTCGTAG
>DASQCM010000181.1:0-4385 GCA_035634675.1 Gaiellaceae bacterium | reverse complement strand
CAGCTCGAGCGGCGCGTAGCCGAGGTCGATCGAGATGCCGCGCTCGTGCTCCTCCGGCAGCCGGTCCGTGTTCTTCCCGGTCAGCGCCTCGACGAGCGCCGTCTTCCCGTGGTCGATGTGGCCTGCGGTTCCGACGGTCAGTGGCATCAGACGGGCCGCGCCTCGATCACGCCTTTGCCGAAGCGCGTCGGCTCCCAGCCCGACGCAGCGAGAAGCGCCCGCCATTCTTCCTCCGTCCGCTCCCGGCCACGGGCGATGACGAGCATCAGGAGGTCGAGCCACTTTGCGCCCTGAGGCTCGTTGCCCGGTTCGATGACGCTCTCGAGCAGGACGAGCCGCTCGCCGGCACTCGCGCGCACGGTGTCCAGGATCCGCGTCCCCGCCTCATCGTCCCAGTCGTGGATGATCGTGGAGAGGATGTGTGCGTCCCCGGGCGGCACCGACTCGAAGAAGCTGCCTTCGACGAACGCTAGGCGCTCGCCGAAGCTCGCCTCGTTGCGCACCGTCTCGGGCAGGTCCAGGACGATTCCGCGCATCCCTGGATGACGCTCGAGGAAGGCACCGAGGAGCGAACCGTTGCCGCCGCCGACGTCGACGATCGTCTCGTCGCCACGCCACTCCACAGTCTCGAGCCGCTCGAGCCTCCCCTGCCACCCTTGCGCCATCGCGCGGTCGAAGGAGGCCCGCTCCTCCGGGTGAGACGCGAACCACGACCAGAACTCCTGGCCGAGCACGCGCGGGAATGACGCTTCGCCGCTCACGTCCAGCCCGCGAATCGCTTCGAGCCACGTGCCGCCGAAAAGGCGCGCGAAGTCGTCCCAGCCGTCGACCGTGAGGAGCTCCGAGGCCGGCGTGTTGCGGAAGACGCCCGGCTCCTCCTCGGCGAAGATCCCGTCGCTCGCGAGCGCACGCAGGAGCCGCTGCAGCGTGTCAGCGTCCGCGCCCGTCTCCGTCGCGAGCTCGGCGACCGGCCGCGGCCCGTCCGCGAGCCGGCGGGCGATGTCGAGCTCGGCGACGAGCGCGAGCGTGCGGGTGACGAGCGCGCCACGGAGCGCGTCCCAGAGTGCGGCCTCAGGCGGACCCTCGCTCACGCCCGGGCGGCGCGGACGGCCGCTGCGGCCTCGTCGGCTTCCGCGTCGGTCAGCGTCAGGCAGTCGAGCAGGAGCCGGCCGTCGCGGACGACGCCCACCACCGGCGGCTCGCCGGCGCGCAGCGGCTCCGCGAGCGACTCCTCCAGCGCGCACGCGAAGCTCGGCAGCTCGGCGAGCGGCAATGCGCCCCCGCCGACGCGGCCGACCGTCTCCTCGACCTCGCCGCCGGTCGCCGCCGCGAGCCGCTCGGCGCGGTCGCGCACAGCGGACGTCTCCTGGGCGAGCGTTCGCAGCACGGGGATCCGTTCCGGCGCCTCGAGGTGGAGCAAGAGCGTCCCCTCGAGCGCCGCGAGCGAGAGCTTGTCGATCCGCAGCGCCCGCTGGAGCGGATGCCGGCGCAGCCGCTCGACTAGATCTGCGCGGCCGAGCACGATCCCCGCCTGCGGCCCGCCGAGCAGCTTGTCACCGGAGAAGCAGACGAGGTCGGCCCCGGCCGCGAGCGACTCGCGCGCGGTGGGCTCCTCCTGACCCAGTAACAGTCTGTTACCAGCGGAGACATGTCCCGAGCCCAGGTCGTCGACGAGCGGCAGGCCGTGTCGCTGCGCCACCTCGGCCACCTCCTCGAGCCGCGGCCGCTCCTCGAAGCCCACGACGCGGAAGTTCGACTGGTGGACGCGCAGGACGACGGCGGTCTCCGGCCCGATCGCGCGCTCGTAGTCCGCGGCGCGGGTTCGGTTCGTGGTCCCGATCTCGACGAGGCGCGCGCCGGAGCGCGCCAGCACGTCCGGGATCCGGAAGCTGTCGCCGATCTCGATCAGCTCGCCCCGCGAGACGACCACCTCCCGTCCCTCGGCCAATGCCGCGAGCGCGAGGAGGACGGCGGCGGCGTTGTTGTTGACGACCAGCGCCGCCTCGGCGCCGGTGAGCCGGCGCAGGACCGCTCCGACGTGGCCCTGCCGCGAGCCGCGCTCGCCCCGGACGAGGTCGTATTCGAGGTTCGAGTAACCGCGGCCGACCTCGACGACCCGTGCTAGCGCCCCTTCTGCGAGCGGAGCGCGGCCGAGATTCGTGTGCACGACGATGCCCGTCGCGTTGAGTACGCGCCGCAGCCGCGGCTGCCGTGCGTCGGCCAGCTCCTCCCGCAGGCGCGCCGTGAGGTCTCCCGGATCGCCACCCTCCTGGATCTCCGCCCTTGCCCGGTCGATCACGGCCCGCGCGGCGTCGACCGCGAGCGGGTCGCCCGCCTCGCGCGCGAGCTCGTCCACCGAGGGCAGGTCGCGAAGCTCCACGCCCGGGACGCTAGCGTCTGCCCATGCCCGAGAACTACTTCGGCGAGGAGGTTGCGGCGCGCTACGACGAGGCGATCGGCGAGTGGAGCGACCCGAACGTGGTCGAGCCGGCGGTTGCGCTCCTCGCGGAGCTCGCCGGCAACGGAGCCGCGCTGGAGCTCGGCATCGGTACCGGGCGGATCGCACTTCCCCTCATAGCCCGGGGCGTGCCCGTGCACGGCGTCGACCTGTCGGAGGAGATGGTCGCGCGGCTGCGCGCGAAGCCCGGCGGCGACGCCATCCCGGTCACGGTCGGCGATTTCGCCACCACGCAGGTCGACGGCGCGTTCTCGCTCGCGTACGTCGTCTTCAACACGATCATGAACCTGCGGACGCAGCCGAGGCAGGTCGCCTGCTTCCGGAACGTGGCCGCGCACCTCGAGCCGGGCGGCCGCTTCGTCGTGGAGATCATGCTCCCCGAGCTGCAGCGCCTGCCGCGCGGCGAGACGTACATCCCGTTCGCCGTCGCGCCCGACCACATCGGCCTCGACGAGTACGACCTCGTCGAGCAAGGGCTCACCTCGCACCACTACAACCCCGAGACAGGCGACTACTCGACGTTCCCGGGCCGCTATCTCTGGCCGTCCGAGCTCGACCTGATGGCGCAGCTGGCGGGAATGGAGCTCCGCGACCGCTGGAGCGGCTGGAGCCGCGAGCCGTTCACGGCCCAGAGCACGAAGCACGTCTCGGTCTGGCAGAAGGCGTAGCGCTACTCGGCGTCCGCCTTCTCGGGCGTGTACGGGCTCTCTCCGTCCCCCCGCCGATACGCCTCGAGCACGGTCTCCACGGCGACGGACGGCTCGTCGGTCAGGGTGAGTAGGTCGAGATCGTCCGGCGAGATCATTCCCTCCGGCAGCGCCCGGGTCCGGCCCCATTCCCGTAGCGGCGTCCAGTACTCCTCGCCGAGGAGGACGACCGGGAAGTGCAACACCTTGCCGGTCTGGATCAGGGTCAGTGCCTCGAATAGCTCGTCCTCCGTCCCGAAGCCACCCGGGAAGACGCAAAAGCCCTCCGCCGCCTTCACGAACATCGTCTTGCGCGCGTAGAAGTGGTCGAAGGTGAGCCCGATGTCGAGGTAGTCGTTCAGGCGCTGTTCGTGCGGAAGCTCGATCCCGAAGCCGACCGAGAGGCCGCCGCCCTCGCGGCAGCCGCGGTTCGCTCCCTCCATCACGCCCGGGCCGCCGCCGGTCACGACCGCCCAGCCCGCCTCGGCGAAGAGGCGTGCCGTCTCGCGCGCGAGCTCGTACGGCCACGATCCCTCCTTCACCCGCGCCGATCCGAAGCAGGAGACCGCGGGCCGGTCGATACGCTCAACGGCCTCGAAGCCGGCGAGAAACTCGCGGCCGATCGCCTCCGTCTTCCGGCGCAGCTCGTCCTCGGGGTGATGCGTCTGGAAGAGATCGCGGTCCTGCATCGGGGTGCTAGAGCATCCCACTGTGGCGGGTCGCGAGCATTCCGCCCACGAGCAGGCCCGCGAGCATGGCGTAGAGCGTCGCGAGGACCGCGGCCCGCCTGCGATCGGGCGCGAGCGCCTCCATCGGCACGCCGTTCTCGTAGCGGATCTGCGGCCGCGTCCACGTGTCCTTCACGGCGCGCCACACGGTTCCGCCGTCGAGAAAGCCGATCGGGAGCAGGTTGAAGGCGTTGAGGAGGAAGCCGATGTTCGCGAGCACGACGAGCCAGGTCGTTCCCTTCGACGCTCCGACCGCCCAGACCGCCGCCGCCGCGAGCCCGCCGAGAAACGGCCCGGCGAGCGAAACGAGCGCGGACCGCCAGGGTGGCGCGCTCCCGTGCCGCACGGTCACGTAGGCCCCGATGAACGGGATGAAGGTCGGCAGCGACACCGGCAGCCCCTGCCGCCGCGCTTCGAAGACGTGGCCGAGCTCGTGGATGAGGATCAGAAGCACGAAGCCGAGCCCGAACTTCCAGCTGCCGAACCAGAACGAGTACGCCGCGAAGGAGACGA
>DASQCM010000180.1:0-3055 GCA_035634675.1 Gaiellaceae bacterium | reverse complement strand
GTTCTTCGCGCCCGCCTTCGACCCGTCGATCGAGCGAAGCGTGCTCGGCCTCGTTGCCTTTGCCAGCGCTCTGGGCACAGCAGGGCTCGCGTTCGGGTACTGGATCCTCCTCCCGCGCGCCTTGCTGTGGCTGACCCACTACGAGGACACGCACTTCACAAATCTGATCCAGGCCAGGGCGTACTACTCGTTCACCTCCACGGTCCTGCTCGGCATCGTGCTCGTCTTCGAGTTGCCGGTGATCGTGCTCGGCCTGGTGTGCGTCGGCGTGCTCTCGTCGGCGACTCTCCGCAGGAACCGCCGGATCGGCTATTTCGTCGTCGCCGTCGTCGCGCTCACGCTGCCCGGCCCGGACCCGGTGACTACGGGGCTCGAGCTGCTGCCCATGTGGGCTCTCTTCGAAGGCTCGATCTGGCTCGCCTTCTTCGTCGAGCGAGCGCGACCCGCCTGGCTGGTCGCTGATCGCTTCGACGCCGTCGGCGTAGAGCCGCCGGCCTAGGCGGTCGCACCGGGTGCGTGACGCTTGCGCGGGTCGCTAGCGGCGGGCGGCCTCGTCGCGGAGCGGCAACTCCACACGCAACCACGTGCCCGCGCCCAGCGGGCTCGACAGGCGCATCGTCCCCCCGATCGCCTCGACCCTGTCTCGTAGCCCGAGCAGGCCCGAGCCCTCTGCCGGATTCGCACCGCCGCGTCCCGCGTCGCGAACCTCAACTCGCAGGGCTCCGCTCTCACCGGCCACCGTGACGTCCGCAACCCCGATATCGGCGTACTTGGCCGCGTTCGTCAACGCCTCCGAGACGAGGTAGTAGGCAGTTACCTCGACCGGCTCGGGGAAGCGGCCGTCTGCCCGCACGTCGAGGTTGACGCGAAGCGGCGAGCGGGCGACGAGGCGCCTCAACGCCGGGGTGAGGCCATCCTCGGAGAGGCCGGCAGGATGAATCCCGAGCGCCGTCTCGCGGAGGTCGTCGAGCACCTCGCTGATGCCTTCGACCACCACGTCCAGCTCGCTCCGGTGCTGCTCGAGCTCTTCCGGCACCGCCGCCTGCGCCGCGCGCAGGGCGAGCGCGAGCCAGACGAGCTGCTGCTGTGCGCCGTCGTGTAGGTCACGCTCGATCCGGCGGCGTGTCGCATCTGCCGTGGCGACGATTCGTGCCCGTGAGGCGTCCAGCGCAGCGCGGTCCTCGGCGTTGGCGATTGCCGTCGCGAGGAGGTCGGTGAACTTCGCCAGCCGGCCTTCGAAATCAGCCGGCAGCGGCTCGGCTTCGCGCGAGCCCACGGCCACGACGCCCCAGGGCGTTCCGTCGACGACCACGGGCACGCCGACCGCGGACCGCGCGCCTACGCGCTGCGCTTCGGCCGCGATGGGGCCCTGCACGGTCCGGGTGTAGTCGGCGCGCGCCGGGAGTCCGGTTCGATAGACGCCCGCGATAGCGCTCTCGTCGCCCTCGACGGGCCAGCTCCTCCCGATAGGGCCAAGGTAGCCGTGGGAAGTTGCCAGCACGTTCGCGGTGCCGTTCGCGTCGTAGCGCATCAGCACGCTGAGGTCGGCCTTGAACATCCGCGCCACCTCGTCACGGACGCCGTCGAAGACACGGTCCGGCGTTGCTCCCTCGGCGACGAGTGTGGCCACCCGTCGCAGTGCAGCCTGTTCATCGGCGAGCTGAGCGAGCTGCTCGTGGGCCTCGCTGTTGGCGATTGCGGTCGCGAAGAGCTCGGCGAACTCGGCCAATCGATGCTCGGTGTCGCGCGGCAGAGGCTGCGTGCTCTTCGAAACGACGGCCAGCACACCCCAGAGCCGGCCTTCGACGGTGATCGGCGCCCCGACGGACGAGCGCCAGCCCATCTCGCGGGCGGCTTGGCTAGCCTCGCCCGGCGCTGTTGCGTAGTTCTCGACCCGGCCGGCCCGGCCGGTCTCCGAGATCAGGCCGGAGACGGTGCCTTCGAGCTCGTAGCGTCTGCCGACGTAGTTGTACCCGCCCTCGGTCGTCCAACCGCTCAACGCCGTGACTGTCCCGTCCTCCTCGTAGCGCGTGAGAGCGGAACCGTCCGCGCCCATCAGTGCCGCCACCTCCGTGCTTACGGCTTCGAACACTTCTGCCGGTTCCGCGCCCGCCGCAACGCGCGTCGCCACGCGTCGCAGCGCCGCCTGCTGGTCGGCGAGCTGCGCGAGCTGTTCGTGTGTCTGGCTGTTTGCGATTGCAGTCGCCACCAGCTCGGTGAACTCGGTCAGTCGCCGCTCCGTTTCGGGCGGCAGCGGCTGCTCGGTCTTCGAAACGACCACCAAGGCGCCCCAGGGGCGGCCCTCCACGGTGACCGGGGCTCCCACCGATGACTGCCAGGCCAGCGCGCGGGCGACCTCGGCAGCCTCGCCCGCGACTTGGGCGTAGTTGTCGACACGCCCGGGCCGCCCGGTCTCGAAGATCAGGCCCGAGACGGTGCCTTCGCGGGGGAAGCGCTTTCCGATGTACGGGCGACCGCCCTCGATCGCCCAGCCGCTCAGTGAGGTGAAGGAACCGTCAGCTTCGTACCGCGTCAGAGCAGAGCTATCCGCCGGAATCAAGGCAGCCACCTCCGCGGTCACCGCATCGAACACCTCCGCCGTTGGCGCGTCCGCTGCGACCAGCGTCGCCACCCGTCGCAGCGCCGCCTGCTGGTCGGCCAGCTGCGCGAGCTGTTCGTGTGCCTCGCTGTTCGCGATCGCGGTCGCGAAGAGCTCGGCGAACTCGGCCAATCGCTCTTCGGTGTCGCCGGGGAGCGGCTTCTCGCTCTTCGAAGCGACGGCCAACACACCCCATAGGCGGCCATCCACGGTGAGCGGCGCTCCTACCGAGGACTGAAAGCCCAGCGCACGGGCGGCCTCCTGTGCCTCGCCCGGCGCGTCTGCGATGCGGTCGACGCGGGCGGGCCGGCCGGATTCTAGGATCATGCCCGAAACGCTGCCCTCGAGCGGGTAGCGGATGCCGAGGTTGCTGAAGCCTCCCTCGGGCGTCCAGCTGCTTACCGTGGTGATGGTGCCGTCTGGTTCGTAGCGAATGACGGCGGAGCCATCCGCGCC
>DASQCM010000179.1:0-3794 GCA_035634675.1 Gaiellaceae bacterium | reverse complement strand
ACCGCGATCGTCCTCGACCCGCATACGGGCGCGATCCTCGCGATGGCGCAGGAGCCCGGCTACAGCGCGAACTACTATCCGCAGGCGTTCGCCAAGGGGCTGACCGTCGACCACGCCGTGAACGACGTCTTCGAGCCGGGCTCGGTGTTTAAGGTTGTGACGATCGGCGGCGCGCTGTCGCAGCACGACATCACGCCGCGAACGGCCTTCACGCTGCCGTACTCGATCCACGTCGCCGACCGGGTGATCCACGACGCCGAGATTCGCCCGACGGAGCGGATGACCGTCGCGCAGATCCTCCAGCGCTCCTCGAACGTCGGCGCGATCACGATCGCGGAGAGGTACCTCGGAGAAGCCGGCTTGAAGAAGTGGATGGCGCGCTTCGGCTTCGGCCGCAAGACCGGCATCGACCTCCCGGGCGAGAGCCCGGGCATCCTCCCTTCGTACTGGTCGGGGTCGACGATCGGCAACGTCCCGATCGGACAGGGCGTCTCGGTCACGGCGATCCAGCTCGCCTCCGTGTACGCCGCGATCGCGAACGGTGGGGAGTGGGTGCAGCCGCACCTCGTCGACCGCGTGCTGGGCCAGCCGCCGGCTCCTGTGCACCGGAGGCGGATCCTGCCGCGCGGGGTCGACTACGAGCTGCGGTCGATGCTCAAGGGCGTCGTCTCCGACCAGGGAACGGCTCAGCTCGCCGAGATTCCCGGATACACCGTCGCCGGCAAGACCGGTACGGCGCAGAAGCCCGGCGCGCACGGCTACATCCCGGGCGCGTACGTCGCAACCTTCGTCGGGATGGTGCCGGAGCGAAATCCGCGGCTGCTGGTTCTCGTCACGGTGGACGAGCCGCACGGCGGGATCTTCGGCGGCCTTGTCGCAGCGCCGGCCTTCGCGCAGATCGCGTCGTTCGACCTCCAGTACCTCGAGGTGCCACCCGATCTGCGGATTCGGTAGGCCTGGGTAGACTCGCCGCCGAGATGGACCTGGAGCGCCTCGTCTCTGCGCTCGAGCCGGTCGAGGTGCTCGGGCGCACGTCGGCTGAGGTGCGCGATCTCGCGTTTGACGCGCGTGCCGTGGTACCCGGCGCACTCTTCTTCGCTGTTCCCGGCGAGCGCGCCGACGGGCACGACTTCGCGCCCGAGGCGGTGGAACGGGGGGCGGTCGCGCTCGTTGTCGAACACAAGCTCGACCTACTGGTGCCGCAGATCGTGGTGCGCGACTCCCGTGCGGCGATGGCCCCGGCAGCGGATGTCTTCTTCGGCGAGCCAACCCGGGAGCTCGAGGTCGTCGGCGTCACCGGCACGAGCGGGAAGACGACGACGAGCTTCCTGTTGTTCGCGATCCTCGCGGCCGCCGGGCGGCGGCCCGGGTTGCTGGGGACGGTCGAGGCGCGGGTGGGCGGCGAGCGGCGTGGGGTGGTGCGGACGACGCCGGAGGCGATCGACCTGCAGCGGACCTTCCGCGAGATGCTCGACGCCGGCGACCGCTCGTGCGCGATGGAGGCGTCGTCCCATGCGTCCGTCCTCCACCGGCTCGACCGCGTGCGCTTTGCCGTGCTCGTGTTCACCAATCTCAGCCAGGACCATCTGGACTTCCACGGCGACATGGAGTCGTACTTCGAGGCGAAGCGGCGGCTGTTCGTGGCCGAACCGCCGCCGGTCGCGGTGCTCAACGTCGGCGATGAGTACGGGCGGCGGCTGGCGCAGGAGCTCCCCGAGGCCATCACCTTCAGCGCCGCCGACGCGGGCGCCCTCGACGGTGTCAAGCTCGGGCTCCGCGGCCGCTTCAACGTCGAGAACGCGCTCGGGGCGCTGTTTGCGGCGCGCGCCCTCGGGATCGACGATGACGCGATCCGTCGCGGCCTCGAGTCCGTGCGCGGCGTCCCGGGCCGCTTCGAGTCCGTGGAGGCCGGCCAGCCGTTCCACGTCATCGTCGACTATGCGCACAAGCCCGGCGCGCTCGAGAACGTGCTCGTGGCAGCCCGCGACCTCGCGGCGGCTGGGAACCGCGTCATCTGCGTCATCGGCGCGGGTGGAGACCGGGATCGCGCCAAGCGGCCCATTATGGGACGGCTCGCCTCTCAGCTCGCGGACGTCACGATCGTCACCTCCGACAACCCGCGTAGCGAGGATCCCGAGGCGATAGCCGCCGAGATCGTGGCCGGAGCGGACGGCGAGGTGGAGCTCGAGCTCGACCGCGCCGCGGCGATCGCGCGGGCGATCGAGCTCGCCGAGCCTGGCGACGTCGTCCTTGTCGCCGGCAAGGGCGCCGAGCCGGGACAGGAGCTCGCCGACCGCACCGTCCCCTTCGACGACCGCGAGGCGGCCAAGGAGGCTCTGAAGGCGTTGGGAGCGAGCACCTGATCGCGCTGCCGCTCGCTCAGGTGCGGGCCCTCTCGCTCGGGAAGCTGGAGAGCGACGAGAATGAGATCACGGGCGTCCAGGTCGACTCGCGCCGGGTCCGTCCGGGGGACCTGTTCGTCGCCGTGTCGGGCGGCGAGGCCTACCTCGAAGACGCTCGGTCGCGCGGCGCGGCGGCGACGCTCGAGCCCGACGACGCCCACGCGGCCCTCGCCGCGATCGGGAGTGCCGTCCGCGCCCGCAGCGATGCTCGCATCGTGGCGATCACCGGATCGGTCGGGAAGACCTCCACGAAGGACATCCTCGCCGCGCTCCTGCGCCCACGGCTGCGCACCGTCGCCGCCGCGGACGGCTTTAACAACGAGATCGGCCTGCCGCTGACGCTCTGTGCGATCGAGCCGGAGACGGAGGTCGTCGTGACGGAGATGGCGATGCGCGGCCCCGGCCAGATCCGCGACCTCGCCAGGATCGCGCGCCCTCACCTGGGCGTGATCACGTCGATCGCCCCCGTCCATCTCGAGCAGCTCGGCAGCCTCGAGAACATCGCCCGCGCGAAGGCGGAGCTGCTCGAGGAGCTTCCGGCAGGTGCAATCGCCGTCCTCCCGGAGGACGCACCGGAGCTCGAGCCGTTCGTTCCGGTAGGGCTCGACGTGCGCCGTTTCGCCCCGCCGGCGGCGGAGGTGCGCGACGGCCACACGGTCGTGCACTGGCACGGGCGGGACGTCGAGTTCGGCTTCGCCGCGCGTCATCAGGCGACGAACGCCGCAGCAGCGCTCACGGCGGCGGAGGCGCTGGGCGTCGATCCGCCTGACGCGCCGGTCGACGTTGCCTTCTCCCGCTGGCGCTCGCAGGAGGCGGAGCTCCCCGGTGGCGGGCTCCTCATCAACGACGCCTGGAACGCGAACCCGGTGGCGATGCGCGCGGCGCTCGCCCACCTGCTCGAGCGCGCAGGCGGCCGGCGGACGGTTGCGATCCTCGGCGAGATGGCGGAGCTCGGGCCGGACGCGCCCCGCTACCACGGCGAGATAGGAAAGGAAGCGGAGGATGTCGATGTCGTGCTCGGCGTCGGAGAGCTCGCCAAGGACTACGGGCCGGACGAGTGGGTCCCGACCGCCGTAGAAGCTGTCGACGCCGCGTCCTACCTCGTTCAGCTCGGCGACGTGGTGCTCGTCAAGGGATCAAGGTCGGTCGGGCTCGAGATCGTGGCCGACGCTCTGCTGAGGTCCGACACGTGATCCGTGTCCTCATCGCCGCAGCTGTCGGTCTCGGTGTCTCGGTCGCAATCGGGCCGAGGTTCATCGACTTCCTCCGCCGCAACGAGTTCGGCCAGCACATCCGCGAGGAGGGCCCCGCCGGCCACGCGGTCAAGCAGGGCACGCCGGTCATGGGCGGCCTGCTCACGCTCGCGACCGCGACGCTCGGCTTCCTCGCGCT
>DASQCM010000178.1:0-5931 GCA_035634675.1 Gaiellaceae bacterium | reverse complement strand
CTCGAGTCGACCTCCAGCCGCATGAGCCGTCTCGGCAAGTCCCTCGTGACCGACACCGAGCTCCTCACCGTGGAGCGAGTCATGGCCGAGATCGACGCGGTCGACACGGGGGAGCTCGCGGAGCTGGCCACGGTGCTGCTCCCGCCCGAGCGGCTAGCGGCCGCGGGCGTCGGGCCGGACGAGACCCGCTTCCGCACCGCGGTCGGACGAGCGAGCGAGAAGCTGGTCGGACAGGCTGCGGCGTGAAGCTTGCGTTCTTCGGTGCGGAGGGCAAGGTGGGGAGCGCGCTCGTGCCGCGCCTGGAGGCCGCCGGACACGAGGTGCGCGGGATCGAGCTTGGCGACGTACCAGATCTCGAAGGCTGCGACGTCGCGGTCGATTTCACGACACCCGAGGCGGCGCCGGCGGACGTTCGCGCCGCGCTCGAGCAGGGCGTCTCCTGCGTCGTGGGGACGACCGGCTGGGACCCGTCCGAGCTAGGTGCGCTCGCTGCTACGAACGGCCTGCGGCTGTTCGTCGCGCCGAACTTCTCCGTCGGCGCGGTGCTGATGATGCGCTTCGCGGGCGAGGCCGCCGCGCACTTTCCCCGGGCCGAGATCGTCGAGCTGCACAACGAGGCCAAGCAGGACGCGCCCTCGGGCACCGCCAAGGCGACCGCGGAGCTGATCGGCGACTCGACGCAGATCCACTCCGTCCGGCTGCCGGGACTCGTCGCCCACCAGGAGGTCATCTTCGGCGGCGACGGGCAGCTGCTCACGATCCGCCACGACACGACCGGCCGCGAGTCGTTCGCCGACGGCGTCCTGCTCGCGCTCGAGAAGCTCCCGGAGCTTCCTCCCGGCCTTACGGTCGGCCTCGAGACGCTGCTGTCGTAGAAGATTCAGCTCGTGCCGAGCGAGGCCGCAGAGCTCGTCTTCGACGAGGCGACGAAGGTCTACGAGGGTCGGGAGGGGGCCGCGGTCGACCACCTCTCGCTGACGGTGCCCGCCGGCGAGATCTGCGTCCTGGTCGGACCCTCTGGGGGCGGCAAGACGACGGCGCTGAAGCTCGTCAACCGCCTGATCCCCCTCACGAGCGGCTATATCCGCATCGACGGCAAACAGATCGGCGACTACGACGTGACCGAGCTCCGCCGCTCGATCGGCTACGTCATCCAGCAGGTCGGCCTCTTCCCACACATGACGATCGAGAGCAACATCGGGACGGTGCCGAAGCTGCTCGGCTGGAAGCGGGAGCGGATCCGGGACCGCGTCGGCGAGTTGCTCGAGCTCGTCGGCCTCGACCCTGTCCAGGACCGAAAGCGTTTCCCGGCCGAGCTCTCCGGCGGGCAGCGCCAGCGCGTCGGCCTTGCGCGCGCCCTCGCCGCCAACCCGCCGCTGATGCTGATGGACGAGCCGTTCGGGGCGATCGACCCGATCGTGCGCGCCCGGCTCCAGGACGAGTTCCTTCGCCTCCAGCGCGAGCTACGCAAAACGGTCCTCTTCGTCACGCATGACATCGACGAGGCGATCAAGGTCGGCGACCGGATCGCGATCCTGCGGCAGGGCGGGCGGCTCGCCCAGTACGACACGCCGGAGCAGGTCCTCGAGCACCCGGTGGACGAGTTCGTCGCCGACTTCGTCGGCCACGATCGCGCGCTCAAGGCGCTCTCCCTGAAGACACTCGGCGAGCTGGACCTGGCGCCAGCTAGCGGGGCAGACGGGCTGCCTCGGCTTACTGCCGACACGAGCCAGCGTGACGCGCTCGCGCTGCTCGTCGACGAGCGCCGGGACGCCATTCTCGTCACCGACGCGGCCGGCTCTCCGCTCGGCGTCGCGACCCGGGAGCAGATGATCGGATGACCGGCTTCCGCGCGGCCGACGGCGGCGGGCCTGTGATCCCGAACTTCGGCCAGGGCAGCTCGTGCATTCGCCACAACGGCTGGTTCTGCACCGAGTGGGTGCGCGAGCACTGGGGCGACATCCTTCAGCCGGCGCTCATCCAGCACATCGAGCTGGCGCTGATCGCGGTCGGGATCGGCTTCGCGATCTCCTTTCTGCTCGCGCTCGTCGGCTTCCGCTGGCGGCTGTTCGACGCGCCGCTCGGCGCGTTCACTGACGTGCTCTACACGATCCCGAGCATCGCCCTGTTCCAGTTGCTGGTGCCGATTACCGGGCTGACCGTCACCACGATCGAGGTCGCGCTCGTCTCCTACACGTTCTTCGTTCTCTACCGCAACATCGTCGCCGGTTTGCGCGGCGTGCCCGCGGAGGTGCTCGAATCGGCCCGCGGCATGGGGTTCACGCGGATGCAGACGTTCTTCCGGGTCGAGTTGCCGCTTGCGGTGCCGGCCATCGTGGCGGGTCTTCGGGTCGCGGTGGTGGCGACGATCTCGGTCGCGACGGTTGCCGCCATCGTCATCTACTACGGCCTCGGCGGCCCGATCTTCGACGCGCTCGGGCAGCCGGACATCTTCCGGACCGAGCTCGTCGCGGCCGGAGGGCTCGCCATCCTCCTCGCCTTGACGGCGGATGCGCTGCTCGCCCTGACCCAACGAGCGCTTACGCCGTGGAACCGGGTTCGCTGATGCTCGGCTCGCTCTTCGTCGACGCGCTTCAGTTCATCCCGGACCACGCCCAGCTCCTGCTCGACAAGACGGTGGAGACGGCGGAGCTGGCCTTCACCGCTCTCGGGATCTCGCTCCTGATCGCCCTGCCGATCGGCCTGTGGCTCGGGCACAAGCATCGCGGCCTCTTCTTCGCACTCGGGGTGTCCTCGATCGGCCGGGCTCTGCCGAGCATCGCGATCATCGGCGTCCTGATCGCCTGGCTGGGAGTCGGCTTCTGGAACGTCACCGTGGCACTCGTCGTGCTCGGTGTACCGCCGGTTCTCACGAACACGTACTTCGCCGTCGAGGGCGTCGACCGCGACGTGGTCGAGGCGGCGCGGGGGATGGGCCTGACCGAGCTGCAGATCCTCAGAAGAGTGGAGCTGCCGCTCGGCCTGCCGCTCATCCTCGCCGGCGTGAAGATCTCGGCGATCTTCGTGATCGCAACGGCGACGATCGCCGGAATCGCAGGCGGAGGCGGCCTCGGCGAGGTCATGAACAACCAGCCCACGTACGGCCTCGCCGGCGTGCTCGCGGCGGCGATCTGCGTCTCCGTTCTCGCGCTGCTCACGAACGGATTGCTGTCGCTTGCGCAGCGCGCGGCCTCCCACAGGATGGCTCCAACCGCGTAGGGTCCACGGCGCAGTTTCAATCTCGAGAGGAGGGGAGATGGTTCGGAAACACATGCGTCGCGCTGCCAAGGCGGCGTTCGCGGTCTCGATCGGAGTTGCGCTTCTGATCGGACTTACAGCCGGAGTGGCCGCGGCCGGGAAGTCGAAGGCGAGCTCGAGCAAGCCGACGATCACTCTCGGCACGAAGAACTTCGGCGAGGAGTACATCCTGGGGCAGCTCTACGGCCAGGCCCTGCAGGCGAAGGGGTTCACGGTCAACTTCAAGGGGAGCTTCGGCTCCTCAGAGCTCGCCAACACGGCGATTCAGAAGAACAAGATGAACTTCTATCCCGAGTACACGGGCGTGATCGCGCTCGACCTGGCGAAGGCGAAGAACGCGCCGAAGTCGGCCTCGGGGACGTACAGCGTGGCCCAGAAGTACGAGCAGCAGCACGGGCTGACGCTCCTGAAGCCCACGCCGTTCTACGACAGCGACACGTTCACGATGCTGACGAAGACGGCGCACAAGCTCGGCGTCAAGACGATCGCCGACATGAAGGGCAAGTCGTTCTCGTACGCCGGCTATCCGGAGTGCGAAACGCGGATCACGTGCATCCTCGGCTTCAAGAAGATCTACAAGCTGACGCACATCAAGTTCGTCCCGATCGGGACGATCAGCGTCTACACGCTGCTCGACCAGAAAAAGGCGACGGCGGGTGACGGCTTCTCCACCGATCCGCAGCAGCTGCAGCACAGCAAGTACACGGCGCTCACCGACACGAAGCACGTGTTCGGCTTCCAGAACGTCGCGCCGGTTGTCTCACAGAAGCTGCTCAGCGGCTCGAACGGCAAGCTGCTTGCGTCGATCTGCAACAAGGTCTCCAGCAAGCTCACGCTGGCGGCGATGCAGGCGATGAACAAGGCCTACTACGTCAACAAGCAGACCCCGAAGAAGATCGCGAGCCAGTTCCTCCAGGCGAACGGCCTGAAGTAGTGAAGGTGGTCGTCCTCGGCGGAGGGTCGACCGGCGAGCATTTCGTCGGCGCCCTCCGCCGGTTCGACGACGAGGTGGAGATCACGCTCGTCGAGAGCCGGCTCGTCGGCGGCGAGTGCTCGTACTTCGCCTGCATGCCGACGAAGACGATGACCCGCGCCACGGAGCTGGCGGCCTCGCTCGACCGCTCTCCCGGCCTCGAGCCAGAGGAGCTTGAGACGGAGCGTGTCTGGTGGTGGCGTGACCAGGTCACGAACGACTGGGACGACTCCGGGCAGCTCCACTACCTCGAGGAGTGGCGCTGCAGGCTCGTGCGCGGCGAGGGACACGTGGCGAGCCCGGGCGTCGTCGAGGTGGACGGGCAGGAGCTGGCGTACGACCGACTCGTTCTCGCGACCGGGTCGCGGCCGCTGATCCCGCCGGTAGACGGGCTCGACTCGGTGGAGTACTGGACGAACCGCGACGCGACCCGGACGCACAAGGTGCCCCGGAGCCTCGCGGTGATGGGCGGCGGGCCAGTCGGAGCGGAGCTGGCGCAGTTCTTCTCCCGCATGGGCTCGCAGGTCACGATCGTCGAGCAAGGCGAGCGGCTCCTGGGCCGGATCCATGCCGACGCCGGAGAGCTGCTCGCGCAATTCTTCCGCGAGGAGGGGATCGACGTCCGCCTCGGCGTCGGCATCGAAGGGGTCGAGCGCGGCATCCGGCTCCGCCTGTCCGACGGCTCGACGCTCGAGACCGAACGGCTTCTCGTTGCGACGGGCCGCCGGCCGAACGTCGAGCGACTCGGCCTCGAGCAGCTCGGCGTCAAGGTCTCGCCCAAGGGAATCGAAGTGGACGAGCGGCTGCAAGCTGCCGAGAACGTCTGGGCGATCGGGGACGTCACCGGCGTCGCGCTGTTCACCCACGTCGGCAAGTACCAGGCGCGCGTGGCTGCCGCGGGGATGTCCCGCAGGCACGCCAAGGCCGACTACCGCGCAATCCCGGCCGCTGTGTTCACCGATCCTGAGGTGGCGACCGCCGGCCGGACAGAGGGAGACGACCTCGTGACCGCCCGGGTGGAGATCTCGGCGTTGCCGCGGCTCTCGACGTACGAGCGCCCGAAGCGCGACGGCTTCATCCGTGTCTTCGCCGACCCGCGACAGCGCGTCCTCGTGGGCGTCGTCTGCGTCGGGCCGCAGGCGGCGGAGTGGCTCGGTCAGTTCACGCTCGGAATCAAGGCCGCCGTGCCGATCGAGACGCTCATCGACACGATTCAGCCGTATCCGACCTTCTCGGAGGCTGTCTTCTACGCCGTCAAGGCGTTGCTGGACGAGCTCGGCTGAGAGCGCCCTCGCCTGGGCCGGTGTCAGGAATGACGCCTGAGCCGGGGCGCCGAGGAGCGCACCACCTGAGGGCAGCCTGGTGTGAGAAAGCTGCCCTCGTCGGCGTGTCGGGCGGGTACCCGGCTTACTTGGTCGGTGCGGCGATCGTTTCGACTCGTGCGTCGGGATGCTGAGCCGTGAGGCTGACAAGCCTTTCGTTTTCAGAGGTGAGCGGGAGCTCTTCGTAGGCGAGCACGTGCGTGCGCACGACGGTTCTGTCTCCCTGTGGGTTGTCGAGATACACCGGTCGGTAGTTCGACTGGTCGAAGTATCCGACGACGCCATTGGCGAGCTCGATCTCGGAAAGCGATTGACCGTTGATCGTCACTGTTCCGGCGACCTTCGCGGTTCCAGTGGTGAGCTCCGCGCGGACGGTTT
>DASQCM010000177.1:0-8378 GCA_035634675.1 Gaiellaceae bacterium | reverse complement strand
GTACACGAAGCCGACCTCCGCACGCAGCCGCGTCCGATCGAACGCTGCCGCCCCGAAGAGGCCGATCTCCTCCTGCCGCGTGAACAGCAGCTCGATGCCGGCATGCGAGACGTTTTCGACGAGAACGCGCCGCACGCCCTCGAGCATCTGCACCACGGCCGCCTTGTTGTCGGCGCCGAGGATCGTGCCGCCGGCGTTCCGGATCACGCCGTCCTCGACGACCGGGCGCAGCTCACCGGAGGGCGGCACCGTGTCGAGATGGGCACAGAAGAAGAGCGGTGTGCCTTCCCCCGTCGGCTCGATCTGCGCGTAGACGTTGCCGAACGAATCCTCTTCGGCCTCGAGACCAAGACCGCTCAGATAGCGGATGACGACGTCCGCGGCGGCCTGCTCCTCGCCCGACGGCGTCGGCAGCGCGGCAAGCTCGAGAAAGAGATCCACGGCATCGGACACGGGCCGATCCTATGGTCGCGAGGCTAGGCCGCGACGTGCTCGCCGGCCCGCGAGCGGGCGCGATCGAGCGCAGCGCCGACGAAGCCGCGAAACAGCGGCGCCGCCCGCGTCGGCCGTGACTTGAACTCCGGGTGGAACTGGCTCGCGACGAACCAGGGATGGTCCGGCAGCTCGACGACCTCGACGAGCCTGCCCTCCTGGAACGTCCCGCTCACGACGAGGCCTGCGTCGACGAGTCTCTCGCGGTACGTGTTGTTCACCTCGTAGCGGTGCCGGTGCCGCTCGTGGATCGTCGCCTCGCCGTACAGCTCGCGGGTGCGCGTCCCGTCCGCGACTTCCACCGCCTGCGCCCCGAGCCGCATCGTGCCGCCGAGATCCTCGATCCCCTTCTGCTCCGGCAGCAGGTCGATGACGGGATACGGCGTCTCGGGATCCATCTCCGTCGAGTTCGCGCCCTCCAGCCCGACGACGTGACGCGCGAACTCCGACACTGCCACGTGCATGCCGAGACAGATGCCGAGGTACGGGATGCGCCGCTCGCGCGCAACCTGGCAGGCGAGGATCTTGCCCTCCCAGCCCCGCGAGCCGAAGCCGCCCGGCACGAGCACCCCGTCGACGGTCTCGAGCAACTCCGCCGTCTCGTCGTACGACTGATCCTCGGCGTCGAGCCAGCGCACCCGGACGGCGCAGCCATGCTCGAGCCCGGCGTGCTTGAGGGCCTCGTGGACGGAGAGGTACGCGTCCTGGAGCTTCACGTACTTGCCGACGAGCGCGATCTCGACGACCTCGCGCCGGCTGTGCACCCGTTCGAGCAGCTCGTCCCAGTCGGACAGGTCGGGCTCCCCAAGGTCCAGGCCGAGCCGCTCGCCGACGAGCCGGTCGAGACCCTCCCCCTCGAGCACGCGCGGCACCTCGTACACGTCCGGCACGTCGGGGCTCGCGACGACCGCCCCCGGGTCGACATCGGCGAAGAGCGCGATCTTGTCGCGGATGTCACGCGAAAGCTCCTCGTGCGAGCGGCTGACGACGACGTCGGGATGGATGCCGATGCGGCGCAGTTCGTTGACCGAGTGCTGGGTCGGCTTCGTCTTCAGCTCGCCGGCCGCTTCGATGAAGGGGACGAGCGTGACGTGGACGTAGACGACGTTCTCGGGGCCGACCTCCCGCCGGAACTGGCGGATCGCCTCGAGGAACGGCAGCGACTCGATGTCGCCCACCGTGCCGCCGATCTCCGAGATGACGACGTCGGCCGGGCTCGCCTCGGCCCCGCGGCGGATGCGCGCCTTGATCTCGTTGGTGATGTGCGGGATCACCTGCACGGTCGCGCCCAGGAAGTCGCCCTTCCGCTCCTTGCGGAGGACGGTGTCCCAGATCGCACCCGCGCTATGGCTCGCGCTGCGGAGGAAGTTCTCGTCGACGAAGCGCTCGTAGTGGCCGATGTCGAGGTCGGTCTCGGCGCCGTCCTCGGTCACGAATACCTCGCCGTGCTGGAACGGGCTCATCGTCCCCGGGTCGACGTTCAGGTACGGGTCGAACTTCTGAAGCTGCACCCGCAGCCCGCGCGCCTTGAGGAGGCGACCGAGCGAGGCGGCGACGATTCCCTTGCCGAGCGCCGAGACGACTCCACCCGTGACGAAAACGTACTTCGGGGCCCGTGCGCTCACGGGATTTCAGGGTAGCAGCGGGATCGGCGGGAACCTAATCGGCGGCGGCCGGACGGACGAGCGCCGCGAGCCCCTCGAGCGCCTGCGAAGGGACGGTGCGCCCGATGCCGCCGAACCGCGGAGCCTCGACGGCGAGCGTCGCCTGCGTCTCGTCGTCCTCCACCGAAACGAGGTCGAGCTCGACCTCGGCATGCTCGCCGGTCAGCTGGAAGGCGATGCGCTCCAGCGGCACGACCTCGAGGACGAGCAGCGACCCGCCGAGCTGCGCCCGGCGCCGGTAGCTCGGTCGCTCCGTTCCCTGGAGCTGCCAGTGCGCCCCGGGAGCAAGGGCGCGCCGCACACTCGACTCGGCTCCCACAAGGCCGGGCCACCACTGCGGCCAGCGCGTTGGGTCGGCAAGGACCGCCCAGACCTCCTCGACCGGCGCCGGCAGCGTCCGCCTAGCCTCGTACCGCGGCAAGGAACTCCTGTCCGCCGAGCATCCGCTCGAGCTCCGCTTTTCGCTCGTCGTCGCCGAGCTGCTCGATCCGCGTGTGCGTCGGGTCTCCGGGGGTCTTCTCGACGCGGAAGTGGCGATCGGCGAGGGCGGCGATCTGGGGCAGGTGTGTGATCGTGACGACCTGGGCGTGCTCGGCGAGGCGCCGGAGCAACTGTCCGACGGCGTGTGCGGTCTCGCCGCCGATCCCTGCGTCGATCTCGTCGAACACGAGCGTGTCGCCTCCGGCGACGGCGGCGATGGCAAGCGCGATGCGCGAGAGCTCGCCTCCCGACGCGGTCTCTGCCACCGGCGCGAACGGCAGGCCTGCATTCGGCCGGACGAGGAACACCGCCTCGTCGGAGCCGGTCGCTCCGCGCTCGTCGCGCTCACGGAGTTCGCAGATGAACTCGCCCTCCCCCATGCCGACGTCCCGCAACTCGGCGGCGACGGCATCGGCGAAGGCGGGCGCCGCGGCATTCCGCTCGGCGCGCAGCTCGAGAGCCAGCGCCTCGACGAGCGCCTCGGCCGCGGCGAGCTCGCGTGCTGCGACCTCGGCAGGATCCGAGCCGTCGGCGATGGCCGCTAGCTCGGTGCACGCTTCCTCTCGCCGGGCGAGCAGCTGGTCGTAGGTCTCGCAGCGGAACCTGCGCTTCGCGTCGGCGATCCGGTCGAGCTCGGACTCGAGCTGCTCGAGCCGGCTCGGCTCGGCTTCGAGCGACGCGAGGAATGCGTTGAGATCGGAGGCCGTCTCGCGCAGCCGCAGCTCGGCGTCGCGGAGCTCGTCTCCCGCGCGCTGAAGCTCCGGCGCGAGCCGCTCGAGGGGCGCGACCGAGCGCTCGGCAAGCGCGACGAGGCCCGTTGCTCCATCGCCCTCGTCCGGGGCGAGCGCCGCGGCCGCCTCGGCCGCCCCGGCGGCGAGCTCGGCGACGTGCCGGTGCCGCTCGCGCTCGGTCCGGAGCTTCTCCTCATCCCCAGGCTCCATGCCCTCGGTGTCCTCCACAAGGGCCGTGAGCTCGGCGAGGCGCGCCTCCGCGAGAGCCGCGTCTGCTGTCAGATCGTCGTGCCGGCGCCTCGCGGCGTGCAGGTCACGCCATGCACTCCGGGCGGCTGTCCGGCGGGCGAGCTGCTCCTCCCCGCAGAACCGGTCGAGCACCTCGAGCTGGTACGACGGCCGCGCGAGCCGACGCTGCTGGAACTGCCCCGACATGGCAACGACGCGCTCGACAGCGGCGGCGACGTCCTCGCGCGCCGCGGCCCGCCCCCACGCGTAGGCGCGCGTGCGGCCGTCGCCGAAGACGCGGCGGGAGACGAGGAGCGCATCCTCGTCCTCCGGCCGCAGCTCACCGAGCTCTTCCAGCTCGTTCGGCAGGTCGAGCTCCGCCTCGACGTATGCTTCTTCGGCCGCCGCGCCGACGAAGGAGTCGTCGCCCTTCGCACCGAGCAGCAGGCCGAGCGCCTGGGCGAGGATCGTCTTGCCGGCGCCGGTCTCGCCGGTGATCGCATTCAGCCCAGGCGCGAGCTCGAGCTCGGCCTCGCGAATGAGGACGAGGTTCTCGATGCGAAGCCGCCGGAGCACGCAGCGATCGTAGACCCGCGGCCCGACGCTGCCCATTCGCACTTTGGGACACGTCTCGGTAACTGATGCCGAGTCATCGCCACTCTGGACGTGTCCAGGAACGGAAACCGCGATGGCTACGACACAGCGGCCCTCTTCGGACCTGTCTCGGTATGCGTTACCCGGACTTGTCCGTCTTGGACAGGTCTACGACGTGAACGTCTCGCGGTAGCGGCTGAAGAACGTCGTCTCCGGCAGCGTGGCGAGGAGGCTTCGCTGCTCGCCGAGGCGGATGGACAATGCACCTTCCGGCGCGAGGTCGCCCGCGCGGTGCCCGTCGACGAGGACCGCCGCGCCGACGTCCGGCGTCGCGTTCCGGACGATCAGCTCCGCGCCTCGCGGCACCACGAGTGGCCGCGCCTCGAGCGAGTGCGGCGCGATGAACGTGATCGCCATCGCGTCCAGGCCGCGGACGAGGACCGGCCCGCCGTTGGAGAGGTTGTACGCCGTCGACCCCGACGGCGTCGAGCAGATCATCCCGTCGCACGAGACGACGCCGAGATCCTCGTCGGCGATCGCCCACCCGAGCTCGATCATGCGGCCCAGCGTCGAGCTCGTGGCCACGACGTCGTTGACCGCGACGAACATCTTGCCGTCGAGGCGAGCCTCCAGCGTCGGCTGCTCGATCGTCCGGTACTCGCCGGCGAAGACGCGCGCGAGGTCCTTCTCGAGCCGCTCGGGCATGATCGAGGCGAGGAAGCCGACGCGGCCGAAGTTGATGCCGATCACCGGGACGCCCGTGCCGAGCAGCCGTGCGAGCGTGCGGAGGATCGTCCCGTCGCCGCCGACGGCGACCGTGAGCTGTCCGCGCTCCGGCTCGTCCACGAGCTCCACGCCCGCCCGCTCGGCCACCGCCCGTACCTGCGCGACCGCCTCGCGTACGTCGATGCGGCCGTGCGCGACGACCGAGGCCGTCTCAACCGGCGAGTGCAAGCTCGATTCGCTGGTCGAGGTCATCGGGAAGCGTCGGGTGCTCGGATTGCATGAGGTGGAGGAACATCTCCCGGTTCCCCTTCGGCCCCGGGAGCCCCGAGTCTACGACGCCCCGCGTGCTCGCCCCCCACGAGAGCGCCGCCTCCGCCACCTCGCGTACGACGCGCCCGCGCACCTCCGCGTCTCGGACGACGCCGCCCTTCCCCACCTCGGCGCGGCCGGCCTCGAACTGAGGCTTCACGAGCACGACCGCCTGCCACCCGGGCGCACACAGCCGGAGGACCGGTGGGAGCGCGAGCCGCACCGAGATGAACGAGACGTCGCAGACGGCGAGTTGCGGAGCGAACGGGAGCTCGGTCAGGGTGCGGGCGTTCGTCCGCTCGAGGACGGTGACCCGCGAATCGCTGCGCAGGCGCGGGTGGAGCTGGCCGTAGCCGACGTCGACGGCAATCACGCGCGCGGTACCGCGCTGCAGCAGGACGTCGGTGAAGCCACCGGTCGAGGCGCCGACGTCGACGCAGTCGAGGCCCGACGGATCCACGCCGAGCGAGTCGAGGCCGTGCGCGAGCTTCTCGCCGCCGCGCGAGACGTACGGCGGCGGCCGGTCGACCGCCAGCTCGGCGTCCTCGTCGACCTGGTGGCCGGGCTTGTCGTACCCGCGCACGAGCCCGGCGAGCACAAGCGCCTGCGCCTGCGCCCGCGACTCCGCTAGTCCGCGCTCAACGAGGAGGACGTCGAGCCGCTTCTTCACGCGGTGCGAACGGCGAGACCGTCCACGATCTCGCGGAGCACAGAGGTGTCGGCGACGACCTCGTCCAGCCGCACCCGGGCTCGGTCTGCCGCCTCGTCCGCGTACCGCCGTGCGCCCTCGGCGCCGTGCTCCCGCACGTAGCCGTCCGCATCGAGGATGTCGTCCACGATCTGGAACAGGAGCCCGAGCTCCTCCCCGAACGCCCGCCACGACGCCTGGTCTCGCTCGCGCAGGTCTGCCGCCCACAGCGCCATCGTCACGGACGCGTAGAAGAGCCGGCCCGTCTTCAGCCGGTGCACCGCGGCGAGGTCGTAGCCCTCGACGTGCGTGTCGAGGTACTGGCCGCCGATCATTCCGAGCGTGGCCTCGGCCAGCTCGCGCGCGACAGCCGACGACTCGTAGCGTGCCGCGAGCCGGAAGGCCTCCGCGAGCAGGGCGTCGCCGGCGAGGACGCCGACGCCCTCGCCGAACTTCTTCCACGTGGAGGGCTGACCGCGCCGCTCCTCGTCGTCGTCCATCGCCGGCAGGTCGTCGTGGACGAGCGAGAACGTGTGGACGAGCTCGATCGCGAGCGCGGCCGGCATCACCTGCGCGACCGGCGCATCGAGCGCCTCCCCGACCGCGAGCGCGATCACTGGGCGCACCCGCTTGCCGCCGACCTCGAGGGAGTAGCGGACGGACGTCGCCTGGCCGTGCAGCTCGGGCCACAGCTCTAGCCGCTCGAGCGCCTCCTCCACGAGCACCTTGAGCTCGTCAGGACTGTGCATCCGCTTCCGCCTCGCGCTGCGCCCGGGTCAGCTCCTCCTCGACCGCCTTTGCGAGCTCCGACAGCTCGCCGAGCAGCTCGATCGCCCGGTCGGGAGAGCCGCCTTCCCCCTCGGAGAGCTGCTCGATCTCCGTCCGCACGGCCTCGACACGCGCGAGCAGCTCCTCCGCCCGCGTCAACGCCTCGTCAGTGCTCACGCTTTCCCTTCCTCCTCACGCACGAGCCTCGCCAGGATCCCGTTCACAAGCCTCCCAGCATCCTCGGATGCATAGCGCTTCGCAAGCGTGACTGCCTCGTCGAGGATCACCTCGACCGGCACCTCGCCCTCGTCGAGCTCCTCGAGCGCAACACGGAGGATGTTCCGCTCGACTGCGCCAAGACGGTCAGCCGTCCAGTCGTCTGAGGCCGCCGTGATCCGCGAGTCGAGCTCGTCCGCGTGCCCGGTGACAGCCTCGGAGAGGTGCAGCGTGTAGTCGTCGACGTCGCCCTCGTAGAGCGAGCCGAGCGGCCGGCCGGTGACGTCCCACTGGAAGAGCATGAAAACCGCGGCGCGCCGGGCCTCGCGGCGGCTGATCGTGCTCACGAGCGGTCGAGCTCCTCGACGGTGACGTGCACCGCCTCGACCTCAACGTCGCACATCCGCGTCAGCGCGTCGGCGACCCGCTCCTGCACCTCGCCGGCGACTTCGGGAAGGACGCGGCCGTACGCCACCGCGAGCTGCAGCTCGGCGCGGGCGTGTCCGTCCTGGAGCTCGACGCCGAGCCGCCGCCGTCCCTTCCGCAGCCGTACGCCGTCGACGGACTCGACCGCCCGCCGCACGATCTCGGTCAGCGCCGCCTCGCTCAGCCGGACCGAGCCGGCGTCGTCCTGCACGAGGGTGCGGCTCACGAGCCGGCCAGCGCCGGCAGCCGCGCGCCGGCCTCCTCGAGGAAGGACGTCGAGTAGTCCCCGCTCTGGAACTCCTCGCTGGCGAGGATGTCGAGCGCCGCCTCACGCGTCGTCGGGACGCCGACGACCTCGAGCTCCCCGAGCGCCCGTTGCGCGCGCGCGATCGCGAGCTTGCGGCTCGCGTCATGGACGACCACCTTGGCGATGAGCGAGTCGTAGTGCTGCGAGATGACCGTTCCATCTTCCACGAACGTGTCCACGCGCACCCCCGGCCCGAGCGGCGGGCGGAAGCGCTCGATCAGCCCCGGAGCCGGCGCGAAGTCGCGCGTCGGATCCTCGGCGTTGATCCGGATCTCGATCGCGTACCCCTCGCGCGGCTGGGCGCGACCCCCATGAGCGAGGCTCTCGCCGGCCGCGATGCGGACCTGCTCCCGGACGATGTCGAGCGACGTGATGAGCTCCGTGACCGGGTGCTCGACCTGGAGGCGTGTGTTCATCTCGATGAAGGCGAATGAGCCGTCGGGCCCGACGAGGAACTCGACCGTGCCGGCGCTGCGATAGCCGATGTGCTCGCAGGCGCGCTCGGCGGCGGACTCCATCTCCTCCCGCAGCTCGGCGTCGAGCGCGGGTGAGGGCGACTCCTCGATCAGCTTCTGATGCCGCCGCTGGATCGAGCATTCGCGCTCGCCGCACGTGAGGACGTTGCCGTGGTCGTCGCAGAGCACCTGGATCTCCACGTGGCGCGCCGGCGTGATCAGCTTCTCGACGTAGAGCGTCCCGTCGCCGAAGGCGGCTTCGGCCTCGGAGGAGGCGCTGTCGTACAGGCCGGG
>DASQCM010000176.1:0-2443 GCA_035634675.1 Gaiellaceae bacterium | reverse complement strand
GACGCACGGCGCGATGAAGACGTGCTCCTCGAGCGTCGAGTAGGCCGTGATGTACGCCTCCGCCTGGATCTTCGTCATCGCTCCGATCGTCGTGTCGTTCTCGACGAGCGACCCCCGTCCGATCACGACGTCGTCGCCGACCACGACCCGCTCGCGCACGCACGACTGGTCGCCGAGGATCACGCGCGCGCCGACCTTCGTGCCCGCGAAGACGACCGCGCCCGTGGAGACGATCGTCCCGTCTCCGATCTCGGCGGGCTCGAGCGGATCACGTTTGGCGGTCGAGCGAGGCGAGAGGGAGGGCTGCTTCCCGACGACCGCGTACTCGAGCACCTTGACCCCGTCTCCCAGAACCGTGCCGGGATAGACAATCGCCGTGGGGTGAACTTCCGCGCTCATCCGTGCAGGCTCTCGGTCAGCAGCTCGAGCGCGCGCACGACCTCGAGCCCGTCGTGCATCTCGCGGCCGTCCCATCCCTCCTGCACGAGCCGCACGAAATGCTGGCACTCGAGCTTGAGCGGCTCGGCGTTCGAGACCTTCGGGCTGAAGGTATCGCCCGTCCGCGTCGTCCACTCGCCGTAGCTGTCGGAAGGCTGCTCAGGCGCCTTGTCGTAGATCGTGATCTTGCGGTCGAGCTCCATGTCGTCGAAGACCGCCATCTTGTCGCGGCCGACGACGGTGAGCCGGCGCATCTTGTGTGGGTCGAGCCACGACAGGTGCATGTGCGCGATCTTCCCCGAAGCGAAGCGGAGGTAGCAGAAGACCACGTCCTCCACACCGTCGTTGAGGAAGGCGTGGCCGTGGGCCGACGCCTCCGCGATCTCCTCCTGGATCAGGTAGAGGATCACCGAGAGGTCGTGGACGCCGAGCGACCAGAGCGCGTTCTCGTCCTTGCGGATCTTGCCGAGGTTCTGGCGGTTGCCGTACACGACAAGCACCTCGCCGAGCTCGTCCGAGTCGACGAGCTCCTTCAGCTTCTGCACGGCCGGGTGGTAGAGGAGCAGGTGGCCCGGCATGAGCACCAGCCCGCCGGCTTCTGCGAGGCCGATCAGCTCCTCCATCTCCGAGACCCGCATCGCCGGGGGCTTCTCCACGAAGACGTGCTTGCCCGCCTCCAGCGCGGCGCGCGCGAGCGGGTAGTGCGCCGGGACCGGGGTGGCGACCACGACCGCGTCGAGATCGGGCGAGGAGATCATCTCCTCGAAGTCGCCGGTGAGCCTGGCGGCGGGAAAGCGGCGGGCGAACTCCTCCCGCAACGCGTCGCTCGCGTCGCAGAGCCACGTGAGGTCGGCGACGTCGTCGAAGACCCGCGCGAGGTTCCGGCCCCAGTAGCCGAGGCCGACCTGGCCGACGCGAAGCTTTGTCTCCGCGCTCATTTCCCGCTCCGGCGCCGGCAAAGCCGGCACCTCCGCTCCTTGATGAGCTCCGTCGAGCCTACGCTCATAGCTTGTAGACGTGCTCGGCGGCGCTGCCCTTGGCGCCGGTCGCGTTACGTAGGTCGACGACGAGGGCCGCCTCGTCCACGAGCTGCTCGTAGTCGATCGAGGAGTGGTCGGTGACGATCACGACGCAGTCGTAGGCACTGGGCTCGTACGCGACGGACGACAGCTCGAGCCCGTTCTCGCGAACTTGCGCCACGTGGGGGTCGTGGTACGAGACCGCGGCGCCGGCGGTGTCGAGGAGCGAGAGGATCTTCAGCGCGGGCGACTCGCGGATGTCGCCGATGTCCGGCTTGTACGAGACGCCGAGCACGAGGATCCGCGAGCCCTTCATCGCCAGCTGCGCGTGGTGATTGAGCGCCTGCGAGACGAGCGAACGGCAGAAGTACGGCATCTCCTCGTTGACCTTGCCGGCGAGCTCGATGAACTCGGTGTAGAAGCCGAACTCGCGCGCCTTCCAGCTCAGATAGAAGGGATCGACCGGGATGCAGTGCCCGCCGAGGCCCGGGCCGGGGCTGAAGCGCATATAGCCGAACGGCTTGGTGGCGGCGGCGTCGACGACCTCCCAGATGTCGATGTTCATCCGGTCGCAGAGGATCGCGAGCTCGTTGACGAGTGCGATGTTGACCGAGCGGAAGATGTTCTCGAGCAGCTTCGTCAGCTCGGCCGCCTCCGGGCTCGACAGCTCGTGGACGGTGTCGATCGCCTGCCGGTAGACCTCGGCGGCGCGGCGTGTGCACTCGGTGGTGACCCCGCCGAGCACCTTCGGCGTCGTCTTCGTCGTCCAGTCCTCTCGGCCGGGATCTACGCGCTCCGGCGACATTGCGAGGAAGAAGCCCTTCCCCGCAGTGAGGCCGCTTCCCTGCTCGAGGATCGGCTGGAGCAGCTCGCGCGTCGTGCCGGGCCACGTCGTCGACTCGAGCACGACGACCTGGTCGCGCTGCAGCACCGGCGCCAGGCTGCGGGCAACCGCCTCGATCGCGGACAGATCGGGCTCGCGCTGC
>DASQCM010000175.1:0-5431 GCA_035634675.1 Gaiellaceae bacterium | reverse complement strand
CACCACGACGTCGTTGATCTCCACTACGAGCTCGATCATCCGGGCACGTTCCGGCCGCGTACGGCGCCTGTGCAAGACGCCTTCGGTGGAGACGACGCGAGTGTCGTCGGCCTCGAGCAGCAGCCGCGCGATCGCAGAGGCGTCTGCGTCGGTGACCTCGCGAATCAGCATCGACCGACCGTATCGCGTAGCCGTTTGACAGATGTGGAACGGTTGTTCCACAATATGGGAGCGATGGCCGCCGAGACCGGCACCCAGGCGATCGACCGTGCCGCAGAGCTGCTGGTCGGTGTCGTCGAATCGCCGCGCCCCGTGACCGTCGGCGAGCTGTCGCAGCGCTCCGGGCTGCCGAAGAGCACCACTTCCCGGCTCGTGGGGGCCCTCGAGCGCCGTGGGCTCGTCCAGCGATCGAGTGACCGCCGGCTCCGCCCGGGCCCGGTCCTCCTCCGCTATGCGAGCCGTGACGCGTCGCAGTCGCTCGTCGAGCTCGCCCAGCCGAGCCTGACCCGGCTGGCGGACGCGAGCGGCGAGACGATCAACCTCGCCGTCCCCGGGCCTGACGGCGTCGAGCACCTCGCCCAGGAGGACACCGCGCACCTGGTCGGGGTCACCGATTGGGTCGGCCGCCGCGTCCCGTTCCCGCTCGCCGCGAACGGCAAGTGCTTCCTCGCTTTCGGCGGCGGGGGCGAAGTCGACGGCGCCGAGCTGATCCGCTCGCGCGGCTACGCGACGTCGATCGACGAGCTCGAGGTCGGCCTCTCGGCGATCGCCGCTCCCGTCCTCGCCACGGACGGCGCCGCGATCGCCGCCCTTTCCATCTCCGGCCCGACAAGCCGACTCACGGCCGAGCGCATCGATGAGCTCGCGCCGCTGCTCACCGACGAGGCCGTGGGCCTCTCCCGACGACTGCGAGGTGCCGCATGACCCACGAAGAGATCCTGCAAGGGCTGTACGACAACACGCTCGTCGGCAACGCCCCCGAGGTGAAGGACCTCGTCAACCAGGGCCTCGAGGACGAGCTCGCGCCGGAGTCGATGCTCTACGACGCGCTGATCCCGTCGCTCGAGGAGGTGGGTGCGCGATTCGAGCGAGGCGACTTCTTCGTCCCCGAGATGCTGATCGCGGCCCGCGCGATGCAGGGCGCGCTCGACATCCTCCGCCCGCTTCTCGCCGAGACCGGTGCGCAGCAGGTCGGCACCTACGTGATGGGGACGGTCAAGGGCGACGTTCACGACATCGGCAAGAACCTCGTCAACATCATGCTCGAGGGCGCCGGCTTCACTGTCCACGACCTCGGCGTCAACGTCGCGCCGGAGACGTTCGTCGAGATGGTGCAGGAGCACAAGCCGGAAATTGTCGGCTTCTCGGCCTTCCTCACGACGACGATGCCGATGTTCAAGGCGAACATCAACGCGCTCGAGAAGGCAGGGATCCGCGACGAGGTGATCGTCATGGTCGGGGGTGCGCCGGTCACGCAGGAGTACGCGGACAAGGTCGGCGCCGACGGATACGCGGCCGACGCCTCGGCCGCTGTTCGGTTGGCCAAGGATCTGATCGAGCGCAAGAGGAGTGCCGTGCCCGCGTGATGAAGCCTGTCGCCCTCGTCGAGTACGCGGTCAAGAAGCCGGTTTTCGGCTGCCACATGTGCGGCCAGTGTGTCCTCCACTCGACCGGCCTGACGTGTCCGATGGAGTGCCCGAAGACGCTGCGCAACGGACCGTGCGGGGGCGTGCGGCCCGACGGGAGCTGCGAGGTGAAGCCTGGGATGCGCTGCGTCTGGCTCAAGGCGGTCGAGCGCTCCCGGCGGCTGCCCTGGGCCGACGAGATCCACGACATCCGCCCGCCGGTCGACAACCGGCTCGAAGGCACGTCCTCCTGGATCAACCTCGCGACCGGGCGCGACAAGCGGACACCGAAGGGCTGGCATGTCGAGGCTTGAAGACGCGCTCGCGGCGGGCCGCTTCGTCGTTACGTCGGAGCTCCTGTCCGTCGACTCGGGCGGCCTGGCTGCGGTGCGCGAGCGGTTCGCACCGTTCGAGGACGTCGTGGACGCGACGAACGCGACCGACAACACGTCGGCGCACGCACACGCCTCTCCTCTCGCGGTCGCGATCGCGCTCGCTCAGCTCGGGATGGAGCCGATCATGCAGCTCACGTGTCGCGACCGGAACCGGCTCGCGCTCGAGGCCGACCTCGCCGGTGCAGCGCTCCACGGGATCGAGAACGTGCTCTGCCTCACGGGCGACGACGTGACCGCCGGCGACGAGCCCGAGGCGCAGCGCGTGTTCGACCTCGACTCGATCCAGCTGCTCGCGCTCGGCGAGACGATGTCCCGCGGCACGTATCTCTCCGGCCGCCGGATCGACCCGCCGCCGAAACTCTTCCTCGGCGCGGTCGAGAATCCGGGCGCGCCACCGTACGACCACCGCGTCGACCGCTCGCTGAAGAAGGCGCGGGCCGGCGCGCGCTTCCTCCAGCTGCAGGTGTCGTTCCGGCCCGAGCAGCTCGAGGCGTTCATGGCAGAGGCGGTCGCGAAGGGCCTGAGTGAGCGGTGCGCCCTCCTCCCGTCGATCTGCCTCACCCGATCACCGTCGGCGTTGCGCTACATCGACGAGCACGTCCCCGGGATCGAGGTCCCGGCGCCGCTGATCGAGCGGTGCGAGCGGGCCGCCGACCCGGAGGGGGCGTGCTTCGAGCTCGCGGTCGAGCTCGCACAGCATGCGCGCTCGCTGCCGGGGGTCGCAGGCCTCCACCTCATCAGCTTCCGGCGCGAGGCCGGCATCGCTCGGCTCTGCGAGCGGCTCGGCATTCCCCCACGAGCGGAAAGGGAGACGAGTGGATACCGTCGTCCAGTCGCCGTCTAGGACCGTCGTCATCGGTCCTGAGCAGCCGTTCTGCGTGATCGGCGAGCGAATCAACCCGACCGGTCGCAAGGCGTTCCAGGCGCAGCTGCAGGCCGGCGACCTCTCGCAGCTCGAGGCGGACGTCGCGCAACAGGTCGCGGGCGGCGCGGACCTGCTCGACGTCAACGTGGGCGACCCGCTGGCGGACGAAGTCGACCTGATGAGCAAGGCGATCCCGCTCGTGCAGGGGCTCTGCGAGCTGCCGCTCTGCATCGACTCCTCGGTGATCGAGGCGCTCGAGGCAGGGCTCTCCGCGTACGAGGGGAAGGCGCTCGTCAACTCCGTCACGGGCGAGGACGAGCGGCTCGAGGCGATCCTGCCGCTCGTCGCGAAGCACGGCGCGGCCGTGATCGGCCTCGCGAACGACGACGAGATCCCGATGGAGCCGGAGCGGCGCATCGAGATCGCGAAGAAGATCGTCTCCGCCGCGGGCGATCATGGCATCCCACCCGAGGACGTGATCATCGACCCGCTCGCAATGCCCGTCGGCGCGGAGCCGCGCGCGGTAACACTCTTCGTCGAGACGCTCCACCTGCTGCGCGACGAGCTGGGCGTGAACACGACCTGCGGCGCCGGCAACACGTCGTTCGGCCTTCCCGGGCGCCAGACGCTCGGAGCCGCGTTTCTCGCCGTCGCGCAGAGCCACGGCCTGACGAGCGCGATCATGGACTCGCGGCGACCGGAGATGGTGGACGCGGTCCGCGCCACCGACTTCCTGCTCGGCCGCGACGAGTGGGGCGCGGCGTGGATCCGCATGTACCGCGAGAAGCAGGCCGCGGCCACCGGATGAGTGCCGTTGTGGACATTCCGGAGGAGCAGCACCCGGACCGGGTCCGCCTGCGCTTTCTCCAGTCGGGGGAGGACCGCGCCGTCAAGGAGGCACGCGTGCTCGCCGGCACGACCATCTTCGACGCGGCGAGCTGGAACGGCGTCGCGATCGACTCGACCTGCGGCGGCCACGGGACGTGCAAGAAGTGCAAGGTCAAGGTCGTCGCCGGGAACGCGCCGATCAGCCCGGTCGATCCCCGCGCCTTCACGATCGAGGAGCTGAAGAACGGTTGGCGCCTCGCATGCCGTGCGAACACGCAGGAGGACCTAACCGTCGAGGTGCCGCCTTTGCAGACGAGGCCGAAGGCGGCGCTCGCCGGTGTCGGCCGGCACGTGATCCTCCGGCCGGCCGTGCAGAAGCGCTACGTCGAGCTCGAGGAGCCGACGCTCGACGACCAGCGCTCGGACCTCGAGCGCCTGCTCGACGCGATGGACGACGTCGAGCCGCGGGTTCCGCTCGAGGTCGTGCGCACGCTCGGCGGCACGCTGCGCGAGTCCGACTGGAAGGTGACCGCCGTGCTCGCCGACGACTTGCTCGTCGAGGTCGAGCCCGGCGACACGAGCGGCAGCCGCCACGCAATCGCCTTCGACCTCGGCACCACTACTGTCGTCGCGACGCTGCTCGATCTCGAGACGGGGCTGCCCAAGGCGGTCCGCTCGATCCTGAACGCCCAGCAGCCGTTCGGGGCGGACGTGATCTCACGGATCTCGGCGATCATGATCGACGACGACGCGCTCGAGCGGCTCCAGCGTCACGCCCACGAGACGCTCCAGCAGCTCACCGGGGAGGTGTGCGCAGAGGCGGACGTCGATCCGCTCGAGATCTACGAGATCGTCGTCACGGGGAACCAGACGATGATCCAGATCGCGCTCGGCATCGACCCAGAGCCGCTGTCGATGGCGCCTTTCACGGTCGTCACGCGGCGCATGCCGGAGGCAACGGCGACCGACTTCGGCGTCGCCGTCCACCGGCGCGCGCCCGCCGTCACGTTCCCCGCGCTGGGGGCGTACGTCGGTCCCGACATCGTCGCCGGCATCCTCGCGACCGGGATCACGCTCGACCGCCGCGTGCGCCTCTTCATCGACGTCGGCACGAACTCGGAGATCGTGCTCGGCTCCTCCGCGAGAACGCTGGCCACCGCCGCTCCGGCCGGCCCTGCCTTCGAGGCGGCGCAGATCCGCTGCGGCATGCGCGCCGCGGACGGCGCCATCGAGGGTGTGAAGATCGTCGACGGCGAGGTCGAGCTGACGGTGATCGGTGACGTCGCGCCGGTCGGCTTGTGCGGCTCGGGGCTGGTGGACGCCGTCGCGGAGCTCGTCGGCGCCGGGATGCTCGACCACTCCGGGCGCTTCATCCTCGACACGTCGCAGCGCTTCGGCAAGATCGGAGAGGAGAACGTCTTCTATCTCAGCGACGACGTCTACCTCTCGCAGCGCGACGTGCGCGAGCTCCAGTTCGCAAAGGCGTCGATCGCGACCGGCTGGAACCTCCTCTGCCGCGACCTCGGCATCGAGCCGGCAGAGATCGCGCAGGTGCTGCTCGGCGGCTCGTTCGGCTCGTACCTCAGCGCGGCGAGCGCGGTGAAGATCGGGCTCGTGCCGAAGTTGCCGCTGACGCGCATCGTCTCGGCCGGGAACGTCGCCGGCGAGGGCGCGAAGATCGCCGCACTCTCGGTGACCGAGCGCGCGGCCGCGAACGC
>DASQCM010000174.1:0-7978 GCA_035634675.1 Gaiellaceae bacterium | reverse complement strand
TTGTGCTTCTCGTTGTAGGAGACGAGGTCCCGCAGCGTGAAACCGTCGTGGGCGGTGACGAAGTTGATCGAGGCGAGGTCGCGGCCGTCGTCGCCGTACAGGTCGGAGGAGCCGGTGAAGCGCTGCGCGAACTCGCCCACGTTGCCCTGTCCGCGCCAGAAGTCGCGCACCGCGTCGCGGTACTTCCCGTTCCACTCCGCCCAGAGCACCGGGAAGTTGCCGACCTGGTAGCCGCCGGGCCCGACGTCCCACGGCTCCGCGATCAGCTTCACCTGGGAGATCACTGGGTCCTGGTGGATCGTGTCGAAGAAGGCCGAGAGACGGTCGACGTCATAGAGCTCCCGCGCGAGCGCCGATGCCAGGTCGAAGCGGAAGCCGTCGACGTGACACTCGAGCACCCAGTAGCGGAGCGAGTCCATGATCAGCCGCAGCACCGACGGGTGTACCGGGTTGAGCGAGTTGCCCGTTCCCGTGAAGTCCATGTAGAAGCGCGGGTTGTCGGGCATCAGCCGGTAGTAGCTGCGGTTGTCGGCGCCCCGGAAGGAGAGCATCGGCCCGAGGTGGTTCCCCTCCGCCGTGTGGTTGTAGACGACGTCGAGGATCACCTCGATCCCGGCCGAGTGCAGCGCCTTGACCATCCCCTTGAACTCGAGCACCTGTTCGCCGTCGCTGCCGGTCGCGGCGTAGAGCGCGTGCGGCGCGAGGTAGCCGATCGAGGAGTAGCCCCAGTAGTTCGTCAGGCCGCGGTCGTGCAGGAATCCCTCGTCGGCGATGTGGTGGACGGGGAGAAGCTCGACCGCCGTGACGCCGAGCTCCCGGAAGTAGGCGAGTGCGGGCTCCGACGCGAGAGCGGCGTACGTGCCGCGGAGGTCGTCGCGGATCTCCGGGTGGCGTTTCGTGAAGCCCTTCACGTGGGCCTCGTAGATGACCGTGTCGCCCCAGGGGATGCCCGGCGGCCGGTCGTCTCCCCAGTCGAAGCCCGGGTCGACGACGACACACTTCGGGATCGCATCGGCGTCGTCCTCGTCGTCGGGCTCGAGATCTGCATCCTCGGAGGGAGACGGGACGTACGGGAGGACGTTCGCCAGCTCCCACTGCACCGCTCCCTCGATCGCCTTCGCGTATGGGTCGATGAGGAGCTTGTTGGGGTTGAAGCGGTCGCCGGCCGTGGGCTCGTACGGGCCGTGCACGCGGTAGCCGTACCGCTGCCCGGGGCCGACTCCCGGCAGGTAGCAGTGCCAGACGTGCGCGGCGACGTCGCGGAGCTCGACGCGCGTCTCGCGGTCGGCTTCGAACAGACAGAGCTCCACTCGCTCGGCGTGCTCGGAGAAGAGCGAGAAGTTGGTTCCTTCGCCGTCCCACGTCGCGCCGAGCGGGAACGGCCGTCCCGGCCAGACTTCCATCAGGTGGGCATCTTGCGCTATTCGGGCGCGAGCCAGACCGCGCCTAGCGGCGGAAGCGTCAGCGCGGCCGAGAACGGTTGCTCGTGCCACGGCATCGCCTCCGCCTCGACACCGCCGAGGTTGCCCACTCCGCTGCCGCCGTAGAACGCGGAGTCGGTGTTCAGCACCTCTCGCCAGCGGCCGTGGAACGGCATCCCGACGCGGTAGTCGTGGCGCGGCACCGGCGAGAGGTTGAGGACGCAGACGAGGGGCGGCGTGTCTCCCTCGCCGAGCCGGGCGAAGGCGAGGACGTTGTTCGCGGTGTCGTTCGGCTCAAGCCAGCGGAACCCGCTCGGCTCGAAGTCGAGCTCCCAGAGCGCCGGGCTCTCGCGGTAGGTCCGGTTGAGGTCGCGGATGACCGCCTGGATCCCCTCGTGGTCGGCGTGCTCGAGCAGGTTCCAGTGGAGCGAGCCCTCCGCGTTCCACTCCTCCCACTCGCCGAGCTCGCCGCCCATGAACAGGAGCTTCTTGCCGGGGTGCGCCCACATGAACGCGTAGAGCGAGCGGAGGTTCGCGAACTTCTGCCAGCGGTCGCCGGGCATCTTGTCGAGCAGCGACCGCTTCCCGTGCACGACCTCGTCGTGTGAGAGCGGCAGGACGAAGTTCTCGCTGAACGCGTACATGAGCGAGAACGTCAGCGTGTGGTGGTGGAAGCGGCGGTAGACCGGGTCCTTCTGGAAGTAGGTGAGCGTGTCGTGCATCCAGCCCATGTTCCACTTGAAGCCGAAGCCGAGGCCGCCCAGGTACGTCGGCCGGGAGACCCCCGGCCAGGCTGTCGACTCCTCCGCCGAGCTGATCACTCCCGGCTCCCGCCCGTACAGCGTCTCGTTCATCTCCTTCAGGAACGAGACGGAGTCGAGATCCTCGTTGCCCCCGAACACGTTCGGCACCCACTCGCCGGCCTTGCGCGAGTAGTCGAGGTAGAGCATCGAGGCGACCGCGTCGACGCGGATCCCGTCGGCGTGGTGCTCGCGCAGCCAGTAAAGCGCGTTCGCGAGCAGGAAGTTGCGCACCTCGGTGCGGCCGAGGTTGAAGACGAGCGTGCCCCAGTCGGGATGCGCGCCGCGCCGCGGGTCGGCGTGCTCGTACAGGTGCGTCCCGTCGAACGTCGCGAGCGCCCAGTCGTCGCGCGGGAAGTGAGCCGGTACCCAGTCGAGGATCACGCCGATGCCGCGCTGGTGGAGCCGGTCGACGAGGTGGCGGAAGTCGTCGGGTGTGCCGAAGCGGGAAGTGGGAGCGTAGTAGCCGGTCACCTGGTAGCCCCACGACCCCGCGAAGGGGTGTTCCATCACCGGTAGCAGCTCGACATGCGTGAAGCCGAGATCCGTGACGTAGTCGGCGAGCTCGTCTGCGAGCTCCCGGTACGTGAGCGGCCGGTTGTCCTCGAGCGGGTTGCGCCGCCAGGAGCCGAGATGCACCTCGTAGATCGATATCGGCTCCTTCAATGGGTCCGACCTCCTCCGGCGGTCGAGCCATTCCTCGTCACTCCAGCGATGCTTTCCCTCCCACACGACCGACGCGTTCGCCGGCGGCACCTCGGCGTAGAACGCGACCGGATCGGCCTTCAGCCGTAGGCGGCCGTCCCTCGTCCGGATCTCGAACTTGTACTTCGCCCCCTCGTTCACGGCTGGTACGAAGAGCTCCCAGATCCCCGAGGCGCCGAGCGAGCGCATCGGGTGCAGGCGCCCGTCCCACGAGTTGAAGTCGCCGACGACCGAGACCGACCGCGCGTTTGGCGCCCAGACCGCGAACGCGGTGCCGACGACGCCCTCGATCTCGCGCACGTGGGCGCCGAGCAGCTCGTACAGGTGCTCGTGGCTGCCCTCGAGCGCCAGGTGGAGGTCCAGCTCGCCGAGCGTGGGGAGGAACGAGTACGGATCGCGGACGGTGAACGTGTTGCCGTCCGGGTACTCGACCTCGAGCTCGTACTCGAGCGGCAGCCGCGCCTTGGGCAGCAGCGCCTCCCACAAACCGGACGGGTCCTTGAGCTCGGCCTCGACCGATGCCGTTTTGTCATCGGCAGGCTGGACACGCACCGCCCGCGCCTCCGGCCGGTACGCCCGGACGATGACGCCGTCCTCCGCCCTGTGCGCGCCTAGGACGCCGTGGGGATTCGTCCCCAGGTCGATGGTCACAGCGCTTCTGCTGCTTGGTGCATGAGCCGCTCGATGCCCGCGACGGGGATTCCAACCCAGTCCGGACGGTTGTCGAGCTCGTACTGGAGCTCGTACACCGCCTTCTCGAGCTCGAACACGGCAAGGAGCCGGTCGATCGCCGCGTCGCCCGAGGGAAGCAGCGCCTGGTCGACCGTCTCGAGATAGCTCTCGAGGAACCGCTCGCGTGCCCGCTCCTCCCAGTCGTCTGGAATCTGCGCGTCGCGGGTCAGCTCGGCCACGGTCGCCGCGTAGGCGAAGGAACGGAGCATGCCGGCGACGTCGCGCAACGGCGAGCGCTTGCGGCGGCGCTCCACGAGCGTTCGCGCCGGCTCGCCCTCGAAGTCGAGGATCACCCAGTCGTTGCGGGTCATGAGGGTCTGGCCGAGGTGGTAGTCGCCATGGGTGCGGATCACGCGGCCGTTCGACCCCGCATGCGTGAGCAGGCGCAGCTGCTCACGAACCTCCTCACCGCGGCCGAGAATCGGCGCGAGGCGCTCGTCGTCGTCGGGCAGCGAGAGGAAGACGCGCGCGATCTCCTCGTCCACCGTCGCCGTGAGCAGGCCGAGTGACTCGACGCTCGGCTCCTCGGGCGCGAACGCGGGATCGTTGGGGTCGGAGCCGAGCGCGGTGTGCATGTGCGCCGTCACCTCGCCGAGCCGGGCGAGCCGGTCGAGGAAGCGCTCGGGCGCCGACGAGACCTCGCCGACCGCGAGCTCCCAGCCGCCCACGGCGCCGGCGACGTACTCCTGCAGCAGCCCCAGGGTCGCCGTCAGCGGCCCGCCGGAGTAGCCGTACCAGCCGCCGAGCGCCGGGATGTTGCGGAACCCGTGGTCCGTGAGAAAGCGCAGCATCTCGAGCTCCGGGTTGATCCCCGGCTCGAGGCGGCGGAAGACCTTGAGGATGAGGGCCTCGTCGAAGACGACCGAGCTGTTCGACTGCTCTGAGGAGACGAGCCGCGCAGCGCCAAGCTCACGGCCGAGCGCGGAGAAGTCCTCGGCCGGCAAAAACTCGGCGACGCCTTGCTCCCCCTGCACGGTCAGCCCGGCGCGCATCGCGCTCACGAGCTCCCGCGCCAGGCTCGGGTCATCGGCGAGGGCGTCGAAGGGATCGTCGCCGGCGCCGCTCGAGAACAGGAGCTGGTACAGGTCGTGCGCGCCGGTGTCGTAGCGCAGCTCGACGAGCGCCAGCGACAGCCGCGGCTCGGCCTGCCGGATCGTGACGGTGTCGAGGATCTCCGAGTGCGAGACGGTCCTCGACTTCGCGCCATACCAGCGTTGCCGGGTGACGTACTCGATCAGCGCGTTCTCGTCCACCGTTACTCCACCTGCTCCTGCTGCCTGAGCTGGAACCAGAAGAACCCGCGCGGCGCGAGCGTCAGGAGGTACGGCAACTCCCCGATCGGCGGGAACGCCGTGCGGCCGAGCATCTCCACAGGGACCATACCGGCGTAGGCCGAAAGGTCGAGCTGCACGGCCTGCGCCGAGCGGGCGAGGTTGTGCACGCAAAGGACGATGTCGTCCTCCCACGTGCGGATGTGGGCGAAGATCCGCGTGTTCTCGGCCCGGAGCGGCTTGTAGGTGCCGAGGCCGAAGACGGGATGCTCCTTGCGGAGCGCGATGAACCGCTGAAGCCAGCGCAAGAGCGAGTTCGGCGTGCGGAGCTGCGCCTCGACATTGACCGCCTGGAAGCCGTAGACGGGGTCCATCAGCGGCTGCAGGTAGAGCTGCGCCCAGTCGGCGCGCGAGAAGCCCGCGTTGCGGTCGCCCGACCACTGCATCGGCGTGCGCACGCCGTCCCGGTCGCCGAGGTACACGTTGTCGCCCATGCCGATCTCGTCCCCGTAATAGAGGACCGGTGAACCCGGCAGCGAGAAGAGAATCGCGTGCAGCAGCTCGGCCTCGTCGCGGCCGGCGTCGAGGAGCGGCGCGAGGCGTCGGCGGATGCCGAGGTTCAGCTTCATTCGCGGGTCCTTCGCATACTCCGAGTACATGTAGTCCCGCTCCTCGTCGGTGACCATCTCGAGGGTCAGCTCGTCGTGGTTGCGCAGGAAGAGCCCCCACTGGCAGTTGTCCGGGATCGCCGGCGTGCGGTCGAGGATCTCGTAGATCGGCGTCGCGTCCTCCCGCCGCAGCGCCATGAACATCCGCGGCATGACCGGGAAGTGGAAGCACATCTGGCACTCGTCTCCGTCGCCGAAGTAGTCGACGACGTCCTCGGGCCACTGGTTCGCCTCGGCGAGCAGGACGCGGTCGGGGTAGCGAGCGTCCACCTCCGCACGGACGCGCTTCAGGTACTGGTGCGTCTCGGGGAGGTTCTCGCCGTTCGTCCCGTCGCGCTCGAAGAGGTACGGAACCGCGTCGAGCCGGAAGCCGTCGATCCCGAGGTCGAGCCAGAAGCGGAGGACGTCGAGCATCGCGTCCTGCACTTCGGGGTTGTCGAAGTTGAGGTCGGGCTGGTGGTGGAAGAAGCGGTGCCAGAAGTACTGGCTGCGGAGCGGGTCGAGCGTCCAGTTCGACGGCTCGGTGTCGACGAAGATGACCCGTGCCTCCGGGTAGCGCTCCTCGGTGTCCGACCAGACGTACCAGTCGGCCTTCGGGCCGATCGCCTCGGCGCGGGACTCCTGGAACCAGGGGTGATCCGAGGAGGTGTGGTTCATGACGAGGTCGGCGATGACGCGCATGCCGCGCTGGTGCGCCTGCTCGACGAACTCGCGGAAGTCCTCGACCGACCCGTAGTCGGGGTGGATCGCGAAGAAGTTCGAGATGTCGTAGCCGCCGTCGCGCAGCGGCGACTCGTACATCGGCAGCAGCCAGAGGCAGTCGACGCCGAGCCACTCGAGGTAGTCGAGCTTGTCGATCAGGCCGCGGAAGTCGCCGGAGCCGTCGTCGTTGCCGTCGAAGAAGCCGCGGATGTGGATCTCGTAGAAGACGGCCCGCTTGAACCAGAGCGGGTCGCGCTCGAACCAGACCTCTCCGCCGCTGCTGCTCATTTACCTCCGATTCTCAACACGTGGCTTTTGCCGGGGGCGAGCTTGACGTAGTTGCGGCCGATCCGCCACGTCCAGGTGTCGTTCGTCAGGAGGTCGCGCACCGGGTATACCGGCGGCAGGCCGGTCGAGACCGGCACCACGCAGACGCCTTCCTGGGCCGCCCGCGGGTCGAGGTTCACGACCGTGACGACGGTGTTCTCGCCGCGCCGCTTGAGGAAGCCGAAGAGCTGCTCGTTCTCTGTCTCGAGGATCGTGAGCGGATCGAGCCACTGCAGCGCGGGGTTCTCCCGCCGCACTGCGTTCAACTTGGCTGCGAGCGGCAGCAGCGGACCGTCGAGCGTCCGCTTCTTCAGCTCGTACTTCTCCGAGTTGAGGTACTCCTCGGATCCCGGCCGCACCGGCACGTTCTCGCAGCTCTCGAAGCCCGAGTAGATGCCGTACGAGGGCGAGAGCGTCGCGGCGAGCACCAACCGCGCCTCGAATGCGGCGCGCCCGCCCGCCTGGAGGTACTCGTGGAGGATGTCCGGCGTGTTGGCGAAGCAGTTCGGCCGGTAGTAGTCGCGCCAGTCGAGCAACTGGCCGATGAACTCGAGCAGCTCCCAGCGCGTGTTCTTCCACGTGAAGTATGTGTAGCTCTGGGCGAAGCCGGACTTGGCGAGCGTCGTCATCGGCGCCGGCCGTGTGAAGGCCTCCGAGAGGAAGAAGACCTCCGGATGCTCGCTGCGCACCTCGCGGATCAGCCACTCCCAGAAGGGCATCGGCTTGGTGTGCGGGTTGTCGACGCGGAAGACGGTGACCCCGCACCCGACCCAGTGGAGTACGACCTCCAGCAGCGCCTCCCAGAGGGCCTGCCAGTCGTCGCTCGCGAAGTCGACGTTGTAAATGTCCTGGTAGCGCTTGGGCGGGTTCTCCGCGTACTTCAGAGTTCCGTCGGGTCGCCGGCTGAACCAGTCGGGGTGCGCCTTCAGCCAGGGGTGATCGGGTGACATCTGGATCGCGAAGTCGAGCGCGATTTCGATCCCGAACTCCTTCGCGTCAGAGACGAGCTGTCGTAGCTCGGCCTCGGTGCCGAGCGAGGCGTCGATCGCGTCGTGGCCGCCCTCCTCAGAGCCGATCGCCCATGGGCTGCCGACGTCGCCGGGCTCTGCGCGCTCGGCGTTGTTGCGGCCTTTGCGGTTCGTGTGGCCGATGGGGTGGATCGGCGGCAGGTAGAGGACGTCGAAGCCCAGCTCGGCGAAGCGCGGCAGCTGTGCACGAACCCCTGCGAAGCCGCCCCAGGAGCGCGGGAAGAGCTCGTACCAGGAGCCGAAGCGGGCGAGCACCCGGTCGACGTCGACGTCGTAGGTCGCCGACCACGCCTTCTCGGAGCGCGCACCGGCCGGGGCAGCCAG